>NZ_JBHFLL010000332.1:0-21351 GCF_041928595.1 Microcystis sp. BLCC-F209 | reverse complement strand
CAGGAAAAAAGAGGAGAGATTGAGATAGGATATTTGGATGAAATGGGATGGGATTCAAAGCCTTGTATTCCTGACGCTTGGCAAGAAGAAAAAACCACGATAAAGTTACCACCAATTGAAGGTAAAAGACTAAATATTTTATGAATAATGAAACGAGATAATCAATTATTTTATGAGACACAGGTCGGAACGGTTACTAGCGAGATAGTTATTAATTTTCTGGATAAATATTGCCAAAATATACAGAAAAAAACTGTCATAATAATTGACCAAGCTTCCATTCATACCAGCGAGGCATTTATGGAGAAACTTGAGGAATGGGAAAAGAAAAATTTGAAAATATTTTGGTTGCCCACTTATTCACCTCATTTAAATTTAATTGAAATATTATGGAGATTTTTAAAATATGAATGGATTGAATTTAGCGCCTATAAAGACCGAAAGAGCCTCCTCGCTTACGTTAAAAAAGTGCTGGACAATTTTGGAGGCGAGTATGTAATTAATTTTGCCTAGGTACTTATCACTATTCAGGCTCTAAAAAAGCAGTAGATTTATATTTTCGGAACAAAAAGAATGATTATAAATTCTATAGAAAAAATCGTTTACACATTGTAAAAATATGAGATTATTAAATGTTGGCTGTGGCTCCACCTTTCATCCCGCTTGGGTGAATATTGATATAGCGTCATCTTCACCGGAAGTTAGAGAATATGATATTCGCAAAAACTTGCCCTACCCAGATGCTGAATTTGATGCCTGTTATAGTTCCCATGTCTTAGAACACTTTCAACAAGATGAGGCAAGAAAACTGCTGACTGAATGTTACCGAATTCTCAAATGTAAGGGTATAATAAGAGTAGTTGTACCTGATCTCGAAGCAATAACTAGAAAATATTTGTCCACTTTAGAAAAGGTCAATTCGGGGATTAAAGAAGCGGAACCTGACTATGACTGGATAATGCTGGAGCTTTATGATCAAACTGTTCGCAGTGTTGGCGGAGGTAAAATGAAAGATTTTCTGCTAAACCCTAGTATTAATAATAAAGATTTCGTCCGTTATCGAATCGGTGCGGAAGCGGAAAAGTTTTGGGAAATTCAAGCTCACCAAAAGTCCATGAGGGAGAGAATAATGGCTAAGAGTCCCGCTTGGTTTTTACAGAAACTGAGAATTATCATAGCTAAATATCTAGTAGCACTTGTGGCAGGAAATGAAGCTAAAAAATCTTTTGAAGAGGGGATATTTCGGAATTCAGGGGAAATTCATCTTTGGATGTATGATCGCTATTCCTTAAAGCGGCTGCTGGAGCAAGTGGGATTTATTGATGTGCGTGTTTGTCGTGCTGATGATAGTAGAATACCAGATTTTAATAGTTACGGTTTAGATATGATAGAGGGCAAAATTCGCAAACCGGACTCTTTATTTATGGAGGCGATGAAACCCTAGAAATAATTACACTAAATTAAACTTTAAAACATTGATCAATTTTAAAAGGACTAAAAGATGACAAAAAATATCGTTAAAAAACTGTTCAGAAAACTAGGGTTTGAAGTCAAGAGATATAATCTTAATACTTCACAAGTGGCTCTGATGGAAAGGTTACTGAAATATCATCAGATAGAGCTAATCTTTGACGTGGGTGCTAACTGTGGACAGTATGCTAGTTTTCTGCGAGACTGTGGTTATCGAGGCAAAATAGTATCCTTTGAACCTTTATCCACTGCCTACTCCCAATTACTTACTCTTAGCAAGAAAGATAACTTGTGGGAAATTGCTCCTCGCTCTGCTTTGGGAGACCAAGAAGGTGAAATTACCATTAATATTGCTGGGAATAGTCAGAGTAGCTCTGTATTGTCGATGTTGGATTCTCATCTGCAAGCGGCTCCTGAATCGGCTTATTGTGGTTCTGAAATAGTACAATTGAGACGGCTAGATACTTTAGCCAAAGACTACATTACAGAGGGTACTCAATCAATATTTTTGAAGATCGATGTGCAGGGATTTGAAAAGCAAGTTATTGAAGGTGCTGTTCAGATTCTTCCTTTAGTTAAAGGGATTCAAATAGAAATGTCTTTAGTACCACTATATGACCAGCAAATACTCTTTGAAGATATGCTAGAGTTTATGAAAGAAATTGGCTACGATCTATATACGATTATTCCGAACTTTGCTGATAAACAGACTGGAAGACTATTACAAATCGACGGGATATTTTTTAAGTCATGAAAGTAGGTTTACTAAGTAATTCTGATGGTCGAGGAGGGGCTTATGCAGCCGTTTATCGTTTACATCAAGGCTTGCGGGAAACTGGTACAGATTCGACTCTGTTAGTTGGTGATAAAACTCGTGATGACTATACTGTTTTATCGCCAGCAAGTAAATTAATGAAGGGATGGACGAAACTAATACCTGGGGTTGATCACTTGCCCTTGTCATTATATTCTCAAAGAGAGAGAACACCTTATTCTATCGAATGGCTTCCCGATCGCCTTGTTTCTAGAGTAGCCCAAATTAGTCCAGATATTATTAACTTACACTGGATTAATGCCGGGTTTTTACAAATTGAAACCCTAGCCAAATTTAAGCAACCTCTTGTTTGGACGGCTCACGATATGTGGCCTTTTACTGGTGGTTGTCACTATAGTGAAGAATGTGATCGCTATACCCAATCCTGTGGTCATTGTCCCCAATTAAAAAGTCAGCAAGATGGGGATATTTCTCGTTGGGTTTGGCGGCGAAAAGCTCAAGCGTGGAAAAATCTCAATCTGACTATTGTTACCCCCAGTCAATGGTTAGCTGATTGTGCTAGAAATAGTTCTCTATTTCAGGATTTACGGATAGAAGTAATTGCCAATGGTTTAGACATTCAAAGCTATAAACCAATCGAGAAAAAGATTGCTCGCCATCTCTTAGGATTACCCCAAGATAAACAGCTTATTCTCTTTGGTGCTATGACGGCAACAAGTGATCGCCGGAAAGGGTTTCATCTGCTGCTGCCTGCCATAAAAAAACTCAGCCAATGGGAAATATGGCAGCATAAATTAGAGTTAGTGGTCTTCGGTGCCTCTGAACCAGTTAATCCGCCAGATTTTGGCTTGAAAACTCATTATTTAGGCAGATTAAATGATGATATTTCCCTAGCTTTAGTCTATGCCGCCGCCGATATTTTTGTCGCTCCCTCAATTGAGGATAATCTTCCCAATACAGTCATGGAAGCTCTCGCTTGTGCCACTCCATCTGTTGCCTTTAAAATTGGTGGAATGCCTGATATGATCGAACATCAAGAGAATGGTTATCTGGCTCACCCCTTCGAGGTGGAAGACTTAGCAAGCGGAATTAATTGGGTATTAGAAGATACAGAAAGGTATAACCAATTGTGCATTCGGGCAAGGCAAAAAGTGGAGCAAGAATTTACTCTTGAGATTCAAGCATCTAAGTATTTAAAGCTGTACAATGAAATCTTGGAATCTTCCAAGTAAACTTAAACAGTCTTAGCTATGCTCAAAAAAACGGCTCTTCGTTACTTGGTATGGTTCGATGGGGGGGCATAAATCGACTAAATCCTTATCTGGCAAGAGATTTAATTGATTAGTTAGCTCTAGATCAAAAACAATTGACGAAAATAGCCAAATATCTTTCTCCATGAGGGTTTCATCTCTTATAATCCTGTCCGTTGCATAAGACAAACCGAAGAAACAAATTTGTCAAGTATCATAAGTAAAATACTCTGGTTTTTGGCTATTGTATCAAATCTTAACTCGATTGTCTATCTTTTGGGATTAATGTGTTTGTGCCTCAAGTCTTTCCCTGTATGAATTTTAGCCATTTTTGAGCGTAGGCACTCTCATCGAATTTTATTTTAAGTTAATTATTTGCATAACAATTCCCGAAGAGCCAAATTGACTAAATAAATCCAAGGGGCGTGACACCATTACTAGTCCAACATTTTCCTAGACCCTTTGAGTTACTATAGAGGAGTGGTGCGAAACGTTTAGGCATGAAATAGGGCTGAAATGACTGAAATAACCGCCTAGTAAGGTATTCAGTCCCCTGAAGACCTTATAACTGTTTATATGTCCCAACGTTGAGTATCAACACGATACCAAACTAGGCAAGGGGACTCAAGGTCAATACACTTTGCAACAATTATTCACAATTGTTACAAAGGTGAGAGTAACGGCGATAGCCACCCCCAGATTCAGAAGTCACAACTCTGGGACTGAAGCGGGGAACGGAAAGGCTCCGAGGTGTAACCTAACACCAGAATCGAGACCACTGCCAACCATCCATGATTAGGCGTGAGCCGAATGTCTGACCTGAACCATCGTAACCATTGAGTAGTGAAATAGGTTGATACACTGCGTTCAAAAGAACAAGGGGAAAAGTAAGAAATTCGCTTACTCACTTACACAGACCTTTAAAAGTACCCCGATGGAAAGGACAAATCTAAAGATGGAATGCCCATATAAACGGAACGTGATAAGCCCTTTTAGGCTCTGAGTATTGGTCGAAATACCCAGTAGTGATAAGTGTAAGCGCAAGCCTTCAAGGGTGTGAGATGTAACCAAAAGCCAACGCCTAACGGTAATAGTTAGGATATGCTGACGGGTTACGGTTTGAATGTAAGGATAGAGTCTAGTAGGAGTCTATATGACGAAACCCTTGAAAAGGTAAAGGGTTCGGGAAACCGAAAACCACTAAGACTACGAATGTATGGAAAGCTATCAACTGGGGTAAAATCCAGAGATATGTTTTCAAGCTCCAAAAGAGAATATACCAAGCAGCTAAATCGGGACAGGATGCAAAGGTCAGAAGGTTGCAACGTCTATTGGTGAAATCGTACTACGCTCGTCTATTAGCAGTTCGCAAAGTAACCCAAGATAATCAAGGAAAGAAAACAGCAGGTGTCGATGGAGTGATAGCAATATCCCCTGAACAAAGGCTAAATCTAACCGAAGAAATCAAGGGAACACTTAAAGCAAAACCGCTAAGAAGGGTATGGATTCCTAAACCCGGCAGGGATGAAAAACGCCCATTAGGAATACCAACCATCAAAGACAGAGCTAGACAAGCGTTGATTAAATCGGCACTTGAACCAGAATGGGAGTCAAAAATGGAAGGAACCAGCTATGGTTTCCGACCGGGAAGGTCTGCCCATGATGCAATATCGAGGATATACCTCAGCATTAATAAAAGTAACTACTTCGTATTAGATGCTGATATTGCCAAGTGTTTTGACCGAATTAATCACAAATTTTTACTGTCAAAAATTCATTGTCCAAGTTCCCTGAAAAGAGACATAAAACAATGGCTCAAAGCAGGAGTATTGGATAACGGCGTATTTGAAGAAACAGAAACAGGGACACCACAAGGAGGGGTAATAAGTCCACTACTTGCTAACATCGCACTGGATGGAATGGCAAGGTTGATTGAAACACTATTCCCCAAAAAGAGTGATAAAACAAATCAAGCTGTATTAATAAGATACGCAGATGACTTCGTAGTGATTTCACCTTCACTCGAAATCATTGAACAGTGCAAAACTGCTATTTCCGAATGGTTAAAACCGATAGGATTAGAACTCAAACCAGAAAAAACCAGAGTGTGTCATACACTCAAACCCATTGAGTACAATGGGAAAACTGAAAAACCCGGTTTTGATTTCCTAGTATTCAATATCAGGCAATACCCAGCAGGAAAATACAAAGCAGGGAAAATATGTAAAGAAATATCCAAAACATTCCTAACACATATTAAACCTAGCCAAAAAGCAGTTAAAGCCCATACAGAAGCGATTAAAGGTGTAATCAAAAAACACAAAACAGCACCTCAGTCAGCCCTGATTAGTCACCTAAACCCAATCATTAGAGGATGGGCTAACTACTACTCAGGAGTAGTATCCACAGATACCTTCAATAAACTAGACTACACAATCTGGTTAATGTTAAGGGCATGGACAATATCAAGATGCGGTAAAGCGGACTACGAAAAGCTGAGAAACTACTTTAGACCGGGTACAGTTAAACTTAGCAATGGGAAAGAAAGACATGAATCTTGGCTATTTCAAACCAAAGACGGTCTCTATCTATGGAAACATAACTGGACACCAATTGTCAGACATACCCTAGTACGCCCCGAAGCCTCACCTTATGACGGAAATTGGACTTACTGGGCGACCAGACGAGGACAAGCAATCGACACACCGACAAGAGTAGCCAAACTACTTAAGAAGCAACAAGGCAAGTGTAGCCGATGTGGGCAGTATTTCACCCCATCGGATTTAATTGAAGTTGACCACATTCACCCTCTAAGCTTAGGCGGAAAGGATGAATATAAGAACCTTCAATTACTACACCGCCACTGCCACGATGATAAATCGGCATCTGATGGAAGCCTAAATCCATCTGGTTTGACAACTTCAGAAGTCAAACTAGATAATACAAGGTTAACCAAAGGAAGTCAAGCTGTATCCTTAACAAGGGAACAGTCAAACTAGGAGCCGTGTGAGGCGAAAGTCTCATGCACGGTTCTGAATGGGAGGGGAGGTCGGTGACGACCTTCTCGACCCCTAATATTTAGACTTATTCTGTAACCATTGCCACAGATCAAGATACACCGCTTCATCCTTGGCCACCCTTCCAGCGATCGCATTGATCGCTCCTCTTAATTGTGGCACTTCGCACCAGAAAACTTGATCGCCTTCCACGGCTTGAATAGTAGTACAAAAGTAGCTAACGCTCATCTCTATCACCAGCTACAGGTATCTGCTATCTGATTAGGTAAAAACCGAGGGTTTTCTGCAAGAGGAGCAAATAAATTGAGCGATTCCCTTGTCAAGCGCACCTCTTTCTCTGACAATGGATGAAGGACTGATGAGAAACGATCAGTTATAGTGAGACAGCCTTAGCAAGCCAGTAAAAGACTCCTAAATTCACTCTGAGCTGCCACAAATTGCCGTCATACCAACTTCTAGGACAAAAATAGGAATGCGAGTAACTTTTACCGAAAATCAGGGTTTTAGAAAGGAATTGAATAAACGGGTTGATGCTTATTTTACCGAAAACGGCATCCCCACCAGAGATAATTTTGCCATGTACCTGAAGACGATCACGATTTTAACTTGGGTAATTGCCGCTTGGCTGTTTGTGCTTTTTGGTCCGGATATCTGGTGGCTAAAAATTATCGGTTGTATGGTTTTAGGAGCAGGATTAGCAGGGATTGGTTTTAGTATCGGTCATGATGCTAACCATGGCGGCTATTCTAGTAAAAAATGGGTTAATTCTCTCCTTGGCATGACCTACGATTATATCATCGGTGCTTCCAGTTATCTCTGGCGTTTTCGTCATAATTATCTCCATCATACCTATACCAATGTTTTAGGGTACGATGTGGAAATTCACGGCGATGGTATCGTGCGAATGACTCCCCATGCCGAGCATAAATGGTATCATCGTTATCAACATTTATTTATCCCGATTCTCTACGCTGTAATTCCTATCTATTGGTCATTCTCCGATGTGCGCTCCATCTTCCTTAGTCATCGTTTTGGCGGGATTAAAATTCCCAATCCTAAACCGATCGATCTATTCGTTTTATTGAGCGGAAAAGTTGTCTATCTCTTTTGGTTTATTGGCATTCCTCTCTTAGTTGGTTATAGTCCCCTAGAAATAGCGCTCGGTTTTCTCATCGCTTTTATGACCTATGGAGTGCTTGCCTGTCATGTATTTATGTTAGCTCACGTTTTGGAACCCGCCGAATTTATTCAACCTTCGGCAGCTAATCAAATCGAAGACGAATGGGCGATATTTCAAGTGCGAACGACCGTAGATTTTGCTCCTAAAAATGCCTTTTTAAATTGGTATTTGGGGGGATTAAATTATCAAGTAGTTCACCATCTTTTCCCGCAAATTTGCCATATTCACTACCCCAAAATTGCCCCGATCTTAGCGGAAGTTTGCCAAGAATTTGACGTTAATTATGCCGTTTATCCCACCCTAGCAGGTGCTTTGGCTTATAATTATCGTTGGCTCAGACAATTAGGCAATAAACAAAGTAATTTCGATCTCAAATTAGCCAGCTAAATATCAGTTATCAGTTATCAGTTATCAGTTATCAGATGTAAGTTTTAAGTTAATTAGTTAGTTAGTTAGTTAGTTATCTTTATCTTTATCTTTATACCTGTGTACTGTGTACTGTGTACTGTGTACTGTTTACTGTTTACTGATCACTATTTACTGGTCACTGATTACTGTTTACTGATCACTGAAAAATGAACCTACCCAACTCGATTACCCTATCGCGACTCTTGGGACTGCCATTAATTTTGTACTGGTTGCACCAAGGCACAGAAATCGATCGCTGGTTAAGTTTAATTATCTTTCTGATTGCTGCCAGCACCGATTGGCTCGATGGTTATCTAGCGCGAAAATTCAATCAAATCACCGAATTAGGTAAATTTCTCGATCCTTTGGTCGATAAATTGCTGGTTCTCGCTCCCCTCTTAGCTCTCATTGAAATGGATTTAATTGCTGCCTGGGGAGTATTTTTGATTCTCGCTCGCGAATTAGCGATCGCTGGTTGGCGCATTAATCCGAGTTTAACGGGAAATAGCGACATAAAAGGGGCTAATTGGTGGGGAAAAAGCAAAACAGTCAGCCAAATTATCGCTATCGCTCTCTTAATTGCTCCCTTGCCTTCTGAATATAATTTAATTGCTCAGATCGTTTTCTGGCTATCGGTGACATTAACTTTAATTTCTGGAGTGATTTACGTCATACCCAGCCAAAAATTAACCCAAAATTCTTAAAAACCTGACCATTAGCAACAATTCAGGCAACAAACCAGGCAAACACGGTTGCATTTTTTTCCCTGATGTATAATGATCGGGGAGGGACTGTCAAACTCTTCAAGTTCAAACACATCATTCAAAGAAAAAACTATGACCACCACTAATATATCTTTTGCTCTTTCCACCTTTGGTATTAACTTCGCTGTTGGTGGAACGGTTGCCCAGTTCCTGGAAACCTATCCTACTGGCACTATTTCCATAGCGACAACAGACCCTGGTACCTATAATCTCACGTCCATTGGTGTTTTCAATAACGGCGATTCGGTTTGGAGATTATTCAACGGAACGACCAGTGGTGTTAGTGCAACCCTTGTGGGGAACGATTTCTCCTTTACTACGACCCTTAACCTGCCAGCAGATACCAATACTTTTGTTAGATCTACGGTTGGCGGCACTCATACACTAACCGTCGGCACTAATTCCTACACGAAAGCCGCAGGTACGCGAACCATCGACATTATAACTGTACCACCAGCCACAGCCACATTCCCCGCAACTACCATCCAACAATTCCCCCTCACCAATTCCTATTTCATTACAGGCAGTAGCTTCAACGATACTCTCACCGGTGGCGCAGGAGCCGATACCCTAAGTGGTCTTCTGGGAAACGATATCCTAAGTGGTGGAGGGGGAAACGATAGCCTAAGTGGTGCAGCGGGAACCGATACCCTAATTGGTGGCGCGGGAGACGATATCCTAAATGGTGGAGGGCTCAAGGATACCTTTGTATTTACCAATGAAGGCACTGACTCAATACCAGGCTTTGTTCTCACTGGCACTAATGGACCCGACGTCTTAGCCATTACCTCTAGTGCTTACACAGGCGCTCCAGCAGCAAATACGACGGCAGTTATTGATACTTCGCCTTCAAACGGCGAGGCTAACAATGTTATTTTTGTTGGTCTTCTGGCTACTATTCAAACGGTTACCTCTGGTTCTGCTCGTTTTGCCTTAGCCACCAATGCCGGTGCAAGGCAGTTCTTGTATGACGCTGATGGTAACTGGTCAAGTGGTAACACTGTCATTGCAACAATTGGTGGCACTAACTCGCTTACAACCGGTTTAACTGCTGCTAACTTCGCCTTCATTTAATTTCCTTGTTTGAATACACAGATACTGGGTGTATTAGCTAGGGCTAAGACACCCTTATTACTGTGAACCATTTATAAATTGTTAGTTGAGATGAGGCAAGAGGCAAGACCCCCCGATGTCGGGGGGGTTGGGGGGATTCCACTAATCTTAAGGATAGACGGTTAAAATGGGTCTGAGCTTCAGAGCCATTGGCATTAGTTTTCTGTGGTGATTAACTGACGGTGATAATCGCCCCATAACTTCGCTGCCTGTTGACTACTGCCCGCAGTGGGAGAATTATTATCATTACCTAACCAAATGCCTGTCACCCAGTCGCGACGGGGAAGATAACCGATAAACCAGAGATCCACATAATTATTAGTAGTTCCCGTTTTACCCGCTTCTCCCATGCCAACACTGGCAGCACCTCCCGTACCATTAGTTATCACCCCCCGCAAGAGGCTATTCATCGTTTCGGCGGTTTTAGGGGAGATTACCTGCTGATTTCTCTCGCTATCCTCGCCATAGTCATAAATAACCCGACAGGTACTCAAATCCTCCACATTTTTACAGTCGGAAGCGTCGAGAATGCGTTTAATAGCGTGGGGACGATTCCAGCGCCCACCATGGTCAAAAACCCCATAAGCGCCGGTCATTTCTAAGACATTTACCTCGCTTTGCCCTAAAATTAGCCCCGGTACAGGATTTAAAGGTGATTTCACCCCCAAACGTTCCGCCACATTGACCACATTACTTAATCCTGCCTCGCGAGCAATGCGAAGGGCGACGCTATTTTCCGATTGCGCTAAACCTTGAAACATATTGACCCCCCCGCTACTGCGTTCACAGGGAGAATAGGCCTGTCCTTGCCAAGAGAGTCCCGCGCAGGTATAGATTTTATAGGGCGATATTCCCTTTTCCAGGGCGGCAGCATAAGCAAATACCTTAAAAGTGGAACCGGGTTGACGTTTAGCTTGGATAGCGCGGTTAAATTGGCTTTTTTGATAATCAACTCCCCCGACTAAAGCGAGAATTTCCCCGGTTTGACTGTTTAAAGTAACTAAAGCCCCTTGGGAGTATCGATAGCGGGGTCCTTGCTTTAGGACATTATTTTTTAAACTTTTTTCTGCGATCGCCTGTAGCCGGCGGTCTAAACTGGTTTCAACAATAAAATTGCCCTCTTTGGCCACTTCCTCTCCTAAAAGGTCCTGTAATTCCTCGAAAACGTAACTATAAAAATATGGTGCAATCGTACTAGATAGGGATTTTTTGGCTTGGGGACTGATTTCAATGCGAGATCTGCGGGCGCTGGCCGCCGCTTCCGGGGAAATCATCCTTAATTGGGCCATGCGATCGATGACACGATTGCGTAATTGTACGGAAGTGTCATAATCTTGAATGGGATTAAATAAATTCGGGGCGGGTAACATAGCCACAAGGGTGGCAGCCTCGGAGATATCTAAATCTCTAGCGGATTTATCAAAATAAAAGCGGGCCGCGTCTTCAAAACCGTAGCCGGCCAAACCGAGATAAACTCGATTGAGATAGGTTTTGAGGATTTCATCCTTACTATACACCGCTTCTAATTGTAAAGCGACCACAGCCTCCCGGAGTTTGCGATCGGCAGTATTTTGGCGACCGACTTCGGGGAATAAACTACGCGCTAACTGTTGAGTCAGGGTACTGGCCCCTTGACGAATGCCCCGACCTTGCCAATTAATCATAACAGCCCGGACAATCCCCAAAGGATCAACGCCAAAATGCCAGTAAAAACGACTATCTTCGGAAGCGACAACCGCCTTGGGCAAATAGGGTGAAAAATCCCCCAGATTATCTAATTCTTGGTGAGTTTCCTGTCGAATGGGATTGAGGGGAGTTTGACCATCCCTAGCATAGACGACCACCGGACCTCTCACCCCGGAAGGGAGTGGATAAACATTAACTTTGCGACTTTCCCAGATAACCGCTAAAACTAATAAACCGAAAATACCCCCCGCACCATAGAAACCATAGCGCAAAAGTCGCACCCACAGAGGAGGGGGACAGTAATAGGAGAT
Organism: Microcystis sp. BLCC-F209; assembly: GCF_041928595.1. Lineage (NCBI taxonomy): Bacteria > Bacillati > Cyanobacteriota > Cyanophyceae > Chroococcales > Microcystaceae > Microcystis > Microcystis sp. BLCC-F209. Next base: position 9,377 of record NZ_JBHFLL010000332.1, on the reverse strand, counting down.
GGTGACACAATTGGCTAAGTCTGGAGGGGCCAGGGTAAAGGTATCACCATGACGCAGGGAAACGCTTTTCAGACGACGTTTACCCATATAAACCCCGTTAGTGGAGTTTTCATCTGTGAGCAGGAAATTATGGGGATTTTTCGGGTCACGCTGTAGGGAACAATGAATCTGACTGACCACGGTATTACGGATAGTAATATCACAGGAACTGGAACTGCGGCCTAACAAATAGCGATCGCCAATAAGGGGATATTTGCTTTCCCCGCTGCCATTCTCGTTTTTAAGGCGTAATTCGGGAACTCTAGCCCCTTTTTTGAGATTTACCGCCTGAAAATTCACCTTTCCTTGCAATTTCTGCACGGCAACGGTGACAAGTTGACTAATTTGGGTTTTCGGCGACTGGTTAGACATAGTTTTTATCAGTTATCAGCTTCTGGAGGCAAGAGGCAAGTGGGGGAATGGGGTTGTGGGGGAATGGGGTTGTGGGGGAATGGGGTAGTGGCAAGTGGGGGAATGGGGAATTTCAACTAAAACCCCAACACCCTAACACCCCCCGCAACGCGCACGCAGTGACCACCCTAACACCCCATCACCCCAACACCCTAAAACCCTAACACCCTAAAACCCTAACACCCTAAAACCCTAACACCCCAATTCACTCCCAATATCCCTAAATTGCCATTTTAGCCTCTAAAGCTTTCAGGTATTCCGTATTGACTCCCGACTCGCGAATCAGAGCAATTTTACCGGTACGGGCCACCTCGCGAACGCCAAATTTATTCAGCATTTGCATAATCGCCACCATTTTACCCGGATCCCCCACCACTTCGATGGTCAGGGTTTCCTCGGAAATATCCACAATTCGCGCCCGGAATACCTGCGCTAATTCGATCACTTCGGCCCGGCGCTCGGCGGTAGCATTAACTTTAATCAGCATTAATTCCCTTTCCACACAAGGGGTTTGGGTGATATCCTGCACCTTGAGGACGTTAATTAACTTGTAAAGTTGTTTGGTTAACTGTTCGATACTGTCCTCGTCTCCTGGTACTACCATCGTAATCCGAGAAACTCCCATCTGTTCGGCAGGACCCACGGCCAGACTTTCAATATTAAAGCCCCGACGGGCAAACAATCCAGCAATACGGGTTAAGACTCCTGCTTCATCTTCAACTAATACGGATAATGTGTGTTTCATGGCGATCTATCTACACAACCTAGATTTCCCCATTGTAAGACAGGAGGCAAGGCCACAACAGTTTGTCTTCTCGGAGGGATTTGGGTAGGAAGGAACCTCTACTCTGTCCTGGCCCTGAGCTACGTCGAAGGGAAAGTTAAATCCAATCCTCGTCATCCCCTTTGTTTACCTCCCGATCTTGGTTTTGATCCTGGGCGGGGGGCGTAATAATCCGATAATTGACATCGTACACTTGATCGGCCTTTTCCCCGCGAGTCTGTTTGGCTGTGCGGTAACTATAAGAATAAACCGTGCCAGTTTTAGAACTGTCACTTGGAGGCTTGACAAAATTTGCTTTTTCCTCATCGGCAAGCCTAGTCGAGAATTCTTCCCGATCCTGAATGGTGGTCGGTTGTTCGGGGGGTGGATCAAAATTCCAATCATCACCGCTCTCTCTTTCCCAATCGTTACCCCGTGCAGAAGCAGCAGTATCTTGAATATAGCTAGGTCGGGGAGATGGGGGTGGGACTGTAGGATTATTCGCTATACGAGGGGAGGCTTTTGGGGCAGCCAAAGGACTACCAAAACTATAGAGAAATTGCAGGGTTAAACCACTGATAATTCCCGCTAGGGTGAAAAGTAACACCCAGACCGCTAGGGGCAGTTTTACCGTCATCATACCGCCAAAAAAGACCAAAGTGATCACCGTCAGATTCTGCCAGATCAGTAATCCGCCTACAGCGATCGCAAATAAGACCATTATCCAGCCCATTTTTACCTCCCTTGATTCAGTGATCAGTAAACAGTGATCAGTAAACAGTGATCAGTGATCAATCACTAAGGGACTTGCGTGGGAATAATATCCCAATCGATCGGAGGGCGCAAGCTTTGCGCCCCTACAGTAACGGATTTTGTCCACAATGTAGGGGCGAACTGCATTCGCCCAAAAGGTACATTATCAAAGCGCAGGTCCCTAACCACTAACTAACCACGGGAGCATCTCACCTTTGTAACCCCTAAATCAGGTTTTTATGTCAAGCTATTTTGAAAGTCTTGCTAGAAACCAGTTTTATGGATAAGTATAATTACTCACTTGCATAAATGAGATGCTTTCCCACTAACCACTGTCCACTATCCACTGATAACTGATAACTGATCACTGATAACTGTCAATGTCCTTGCCAGCGATTAATGGCCACACAATCGATATCTAACTGATCGAGAGTACGAGCGATGACAAAATCGACCAAATCCTCGATCGATTGGGGATGGTGATACCATGCCGGTATTGCTGGCACAATTCTAACGCCGGCCTCAGCTAAAGTGGTTAAATTACGCAGATGAATTAAACTAAAGGGGGTTTCTCGCGGTACTAAAACCAATTTTCTGCCCTCCTTAATCTGCACATCGGCCGCTCTTTCTAGCAAATCGGAACTTAATCCCCCCGCTAATTTGGCCACTGTACTCATGCTACAGGGAATAATTACCATGCCAAGGGTGCGATAGGAACCACTGGCGATCGTTGCCCCCACATCACCCCAACGATGACAGCGTAGTTTTCCCCCTTCCATCACCCCACATTGGCTGCGCCAAAATTGTTCTTGCAGCTCTGGTTCTGGAGGCATCCGCGTCTGATCTTCCGCTTGCCAGACAGTGTAAGCTGATTTGGAAGCCACTAGATCGATCGTGTAGTCGGCTAAAAGTAGATATTTGAGGGTACGCACGGCATAAATCAGCCCTGATGCCCCCGTAACGCCCAAAATTAGCGGTTTAGATAATTCCTTCAAGCTCTAATTCCTCGATCAATTGTAATCCTCTTGGGTCGCCCACTTTTAATAAAGCACCTCTCGCATCCTCCTTGACACCTAAATCCTCATCTTCCACCAAGGCCTCGATTAAAGCATCGATCGCCGTGGCATAAATCACATTGAAGGGCAATTCTCGGCATAATTGACCGATCGACCAAGCGCAATTACTCCGCACGGCTGCGATTAAATCTCGGCGCAATCCTTCAATTAAAGGCGGCAACACGGTGATGATATCTTCATAATTGACCTTGGCAATCTGGGCCAAACTACTGGCGGCCCATAATCGCACCGCCGAAATATCGGTTTTGAGAGCGTGAACCAAAGGATTGATCGCTCTGCGATCACCACAGTTACCCAGGGCCCAAACTACCCCTTTTCTGACGTAACCATTCCAATCTCTGGCCAGTAAATCGATTAAAGGCTCCACGGCGCTAAGACTGGGATTTCTGCCCAAAGCGTAGGCGACACTGACACGCACTAGGGGACAGACATCGTTTAACATCTCCAGTAACGGGGCGATCGCTCTTTCGTCACGCAATTCACAAAAGGCGCGGGCCGCGATCATCCTCTCGCTCAGATGAGCAGAAGTAAGCAATGAGAGCATTTCCTCCGGATCGGGGGGGATTTCCGCTGCTTGATTCGGATCGCTCCCATCGAGAGGATTATTTAAGGAGTTGCTAGAGTCTAGGATTTCATTGTCGTACATACTTGTTAGATTATCTTAATCCGTGACCGCTTACGTCAAGCCCAAAATCAAAAAGTAGTTGCGGGTTGGGGAGACTTATCAGTTATCAGTTATCAGTTATCAGTTATCAGTGAACTGAAGATCCAAATCCGAGCGAAGATAGGCATCCCCTATCATCACTGATAAGCTAAGACGCATTCTCACCGCCTATTCTTGCATTTACAAAACCTAGCAGAATAGGAAGTAAATACAGGGCTAATTTTATTGTTTTTCCGATGCCAAGACGCGGATTTGAACCGCGGACACGAGGATTTTCAGTCCTCTGCTCTACCAACTGAGCTATCTCGGCTTTTTTCAGTCCTTTCTTAATATAGCACGCCCTCGAAATAATTGCAAGGTTTTTTTCTAAAAAGTTTTCCGCTCGACTAGATTGGCAAGGTGAGGGTAAAAGTGGTGACAGCATTGGCACTGGTGACATCGATGGTGGCATTCAGGGGTTTAATCAGTTGGCGGACCAAAGCTAAACCCAAACCCGTGCCACTGTAGCGCCAGGGATCTTGGTGAGGAATGCGATAAAAAGGGGCGAATATCTTTGATAACTCTTCTGGGGCGATTTCTACACCTGAATTACTCACACTAATTAATATTTGCTCGTCCGCACGCCAGACATCTACCCTAATTATCCCTTGTTCTGGGGTATATTTGGAAGCATTGGTTAGTAATTCCGCTATGATGCGCTCGATATCACACAGACTGGTATTAATCTCCGGTATGTCCCCATCTATATCTACAATTAACTGCTGTTGTCGCTCGCGGGTGAGAGTGCGAAAAGGTTCCACTAATAAGGGTAGCCAAGAAAGTAAGTCGATCGCTTCGATCGCTGGGGGTTCGCTTTCCGCATCCAGATAGGTTAAAGTCAACAGATCATTAACTAACTTGCTCTGACGTTGAGATTCAATGTTAAGAATTTGCAACAGTTGACCGATCGAATCCTCTGGATCGATCTCGATTCCTTGATATTCTAGGAGACTTTCTAGGGTTTCCACCGCTAGACGAATGCTGGTAATCGGGGTTCGCAGTTCATGGGAAAGGGTTTTCAGGAATTCGCTTTTTAATCTTTCCAGTTTTTCTAATTCCCGCACTTGTGCTTGGGAAGATTCGTAAAGTCGCGCCTGTCGAATAGCGATCGCACATTCGGTGGCAATATGTTGAATCAAATTAGTTTCTAAGGAGTTAAAAATCTGATTAGCCGGTCGAATTAGCCAAAGATTGCCCAAAAAGCCCTGATCATCAAAGATAGCACAAGCGCAACGGTTAACACGACAAATTTGCCGATTGTCAAGGGGAAGATGATCGACAAATTGTAAAATTTGTTTGTGCAGCAGCGGTTGATAGATTTCGGGAAAATCGCTAATTTGACGAGTAATTCCCTGACAGATAAGCTCTTGATTGGTATATTCGTGGACAATGGTGGCTTTGCTGCGACTGGGATCATAAAGCTCAATTTGGGCCCGTTCTACGGGTAAAACCTGCACTAATTCCCTAGTGGTAGTTTGCAAAATATGATTTTCATCGAGACTATCGCGAATTTTTTCGGTAATCCGTCCGATTAATGCTTCATACTTCAAAGTCATCTGCAATTCGGCGGTTCTTTGCTGAACCTCCGATTCTAGAGCAGTATTCAAGCATTTTACCCGTTGGTGTAGTTCTGCTTGTTGAATGGCAATTCCCACTTGAATGGCTAATTGTTTGAGCAGATCGATTTCTTGGGATTGCCAAGGGCGAGTTTTTTGGCAATTTTGGGCAATTAGTAACCCCCAGAGTTGGTTATCGCAGATAATCGGCACCACCAGGTTAGCCTGTACTTGTAAAGAGGTGAGTAAGTTGCGATAACAGGGATCAAGTCCCGAATTATGGACATTTTCAATCACTTGAATCCTGCCACGGCGATAATTTTCCAGACGTTCTGGGGATAAATTAAAACAGGGATCTAATATCCTGTTTCCTAAGACAGAATTAATCCTCCCAGTATGGGATTCCACCACAATCATGCCACTACGATCGGGGAATAAACGATAAATTAACACTCGATCGCAGTTAAGAAATTGTCGCACTTCTTTAACGGTTCTTTGCAAAATGCGATCAAGATCCAACGATTGCCGGATTCTTTCCTGCATTACCCCCAGTAGTTGTTCCTGTTCTGCTTGTAATCTTAAAGCTTCTTCGGCCTGTTTGCGTTCGGTGATATTGGTACTGGTTCCCACTAAACGATAGATGCAGCCATTGTCATCCCGTAGGGGTGTTAGAGTCGTTAGCCACCAGTAGGGTATATTTTGAAAAGGTAAATACTGTTCGTAGGAAATAGTCGTTCCGTAACGCACACAATCACTGTAGTGTTGCCGCACACTACGCGCATCATCGGGGGGAAGGATTTGTTCGGGGGTTTTTCCTTTAATCTCTGATGAGCGCAATCCTGTCCAGCGTTCATGAACGGGGTTTGCTCCCACATAGCGAAAGTCTCTATTTTCCAGCACGTCCACCACAAAAATCGACGCTTGTACGGAATTGAATATACTACGCAGAAACTGCTCGGAATCCTCCTCTTGTGGCTGTCCATCTAACTCGGTATCGATTGCTGATGGCTGCTTTTCCATAAGAGCCTCCCCTTGTGCTAATTGGTGGATTTGGATCGATAATCACAAAATCGTCGGCTACTCCTAGAGGTATTTAACAATTTCTTAAGATCCTCGCACGAATTTTCCGATCCGCTGCCGATTCCGATATATTTCTTTGCAAAAACGAGAAAGCAACCCCAATATACTGAGATCAGTTATCAGTTATCAGTGATCAGTTATCAGTTATCAGTGACCAGTTATCAGTTATCAGGTTTAAGTTTTAAGTTAAGTAGCTAGATACAATTAATTACACATATCCAATTACTTCTTCCATGAGTGCCTATCCTCACCAAGAAGTTAATTTTGTCCTATTACTTATATGTGTTATTTTCAGCGATCACTGTTCACTGATTACTGATTACTGATCACTGAATTTAGGCTTCTTGGTTGACAAAAGGCAATAAAGCCATTAAACGGGCCCGTTTTACCGCTTCCGTTAAATCTCGCTGTTGTTTAGAAGTTAAACCAGTGATACGTCTCGGCAAAATTTTGCCGCGTTCGGTGATAAATTTGCGGAGGAGTTCGGTGTCTTTGTAGTCAATCGGTTGACTGGGGGAGATGGGAGAAAGACGTTTACGATAGTAGCTCATAGATTTGTAAAGATTGCTTGACTTTTTAACTAAAGTGTGTTTACTTAATTTCCTTGTGGACGGTGTGCTTATTGCAGTGGGGACAGTATTTCTTGATTTCCAGTCTGCCGGTGGTATTGCGACGGTTTTTGCTGGTGGTGTAGCGAGAAACGCCGGGGGTACGCTTATCGGGATTACTGCGGCATTCCGTGCATTCTACAGTGATGATTAGGCGAACGCCTTTTTTACTAGCCATAACAACAGGGGATCGGGTAAATTTACACGCAATCGATCATTATGACATATCTGGGGCCTTTTAGGCAAGAGCAGCCTGGACGAACCAGGGGAACTGTCGGCTAAAAAGTTGAGTTGGGGATGAAATCCAGCACAAAAAAGCTAGAATAATCAGAGCAGTTGGCGAGGATCAGGAAAAATGACGGTAAGATTGGGTAAACCGATTTTAGTGACGGGGATAGGTATTACCATTGCTTTCACCCTGGGGGAAAGTCTCAATAGTACAGTGAGCGAAATTGGTTCCTGGGGTATTTTCGGTGCGATTGCTGTTGGTGCCGGTATCTGGTTTTGGCAAAAACCCAATGCGAAAACCGATTTTTCCCCCCCCAGTCCCCTGAGTCTAGAAAAGGTTAAACAAGGGATTGGCAAGGCCGAGCAGATAATTAATTATCTGGCCAAAGAAGACCCCGATCAAGACTTAACCCCTCTCAAAACCACTTTAACCCAATTAAATCAAGAATTTAGTCGCCAAGACCTGAAAATTGCCATTACCGGTGCGAGAAAAACTGGTAAAACTGCCTTAAAAAAACTACTAGAAAGCGGCAACTTTGGGGAATCTATCGCTTTTCTGGAAACGGAACCGCTTCTAACTCTCGACTCCACCGCTAACCAGAAAAAGGCCCTAGCAGCTGACTTAGTTTTGTATCTGATCAATGGGGATTTAACCGATTCCGAATGGCAAATCCTCCAGCAATTCGATCGAATGCACCAGCGTGTTATTCTGTTACTGAATAAACAGGATCGTTTACCTGCCGAAACCAGAGAAGAAATACTCCTTTCCCTGAAACAAAGACTAAAAGAAACTATTCCCGCTCATCATATTTTAGCCATAGCTGCTGCCCCTGAACCCCTAAAAGTTCGTCAACATCAAAGCAATGGAGAAATCAAGGAATGGACGGAACCCCAAACCGTGGTTATCGATCCTTTAGATAATCATCTCCGACAAATTATCGAACAAGAAAAGCAGGAATTAGTTCTCGGAACTATCTGGAGACAAGCGCTAGAATTAGCCAAGGAAACCAAACAATTACTCAATCAATCCCGACGCAAAAAGGCTTTACCTGTTATCGAACAATACCAATGGATAGCCGCTACTGCCACTTTTGCTAATCCTCTTGCGGCCCTAGATTTAGTTTTAGCAGCAGCTACTAACGCTCAAATGTTAGTGGATTTAGGGGCAATTTATCAACAAAAAATGTCCCTTGAACAAGCAAAAACAGCTATGACTACCCTGGGGAAAATGATGGTACAATTGGGTATGGTAGAGGTGACAACTCAGGCATTGGGAACAATTCTCAAGGGAAATGCGATTACTTATATCGCCGGTGGTACAGTACAGGGAATCGGGGCAGCCTATCTAACTCGTTTAGCCGGTTTAAGTTTAATTGAATATTTCCAAGAACAGGAAATTAACGAGCAATTGAATAATGATTGGAATTGGACGAGTTTGCAGAATAAAGTTAAACAGGTCTGGGAACAAAATCAACGCCTAGCATTTTTACAGGATTTTGTCAAGCAAACGAGCGCTCGTTGGTCGGCATTTTCTGGTTAAAAAATGTAGTTAAGAACTGGGAAAAGATAAATGCTGACGCAGCACATCCCAGCGTGAACAATCCCAATAATCGATATGAGAAATAATCAGATTATTGTCATCGAGAGTTAATTCACTGCGTCCAGAAATAGCGATGCGAGGCCGCCAAGGTAAAGGAGTTATCCAGTGCAATGTCCAACGGGTATTAATAATATTTCCCTGCTGTTCAATTGCGTGGACATCCATCTTGATAGCTTGGAACCATTGACCCATAAAACCAATCATTTCCCGATAGCGTTTAATCCCCCGAAATTGATTGAGAGGGTCTTGAAAATAAACGTCATCAGCATAAATATCATAGGTTTGATCGAGGGGAAATCTTTGATAATCTTGCTGCAAAATAGCGATAATATCCATAAAATACCCAATTATTCCCGATAGCTATTGTCTTTTTTCGCTGCTGAGGGGTCACTGTTAACTATTAAGTACCTAAGCAAAATTAGGGCTCTTCTAGGTTCTGTGTGATAAGTTTAATTGACATAGGATCGATCGATCTTTGTGTCCTTTGTGTCTTTGTGGTTCGTTCCACCCCCTCGCTCTTGAGAAATGTATCTTAGAATACATTTTACCCACCAAAGCTG
>NZ_JBHFLL010000331.1:0-3907 GCF_041928595.1 Microcystis sp. BLCC-F209 | reverse complement strand
TGCTGTCATCAAACGTCCTCCTATTAGTCGTCGTCAACTTCACCTGATGGTTTTTTCTAAAGGTGGTAAACGACGTAAATATGGTGGCTCTACCACAAGACATGGGTTCCGTAAAGGAGATTTAGTTTCTTCTCCCAAAGGAATTGGTTATGTCAGTGGAGATACCGAAAAACAGCTATCTGTAAGCGATACCAATGGTCAACAATTGGGACAGATAGCTGTTAGCAAGATTCAGTTAATTCGTCGTTCTAACGGTTTAATTGTTTCTCGCTAACTTATATAAAGCCGCCCTCCGCTATCGCTAAAGGGCGGGGTTTCAGACCCAGTTTTTCGATGACCGGACTAAGTATTGATCGCCAGAAAAAAAAGCATAAACAAGGCCAAACAAAAGCTGATAGTCCCCCGCTTAACATCAAAGAGAAACTTGCCCTCAAAAAAGAAGAAAGGCAAAAGAAACAAAAGTTAACGGGGTTGATTATTTTTGCCATTTGTGTAGCAATTTTGCTCGGATTACCCCTCAGCTTATTATTTGATCCCAAGATAGGGTCTGCAGTAAGTTTAGCCTTAATTTTAGGAGTTTTCTCCTTTAGCTATCCTCGCGCGGCTCTTTGGGCATTTATTATCTATGTCCCCTTCACTGGCACTATTATCTATTGGTTGGGAGGTAATCAAATCCTCCAGCTTAGTAAAGATATCTTTTATCTACCCGCTTTAATCGCCTTAGTTTTAGAATGTCGAAAAAAGCGATTACCGATCATTGTCCCGAAACAATTAGGTACAACCCTATTATTAATCTTTGTTTTCTGTGTGGTCTGTCTATTAGCCATCAATTTGCAGAGACAATTTCTGCCTACTTGTGATTCCGTGGCCGGGATGACTATGTTTAGGGATGGCCGTTTGCGCGGAATTCCCTGTCGGGAAGGTGAGACTTTTCTGCAAGGACTATTAGGATTTAAAGTTTTGCTAGGTTATGTCCCCTTGATCTTCTGCACTTATTACTTAATAAAAGACAAACCCACCCTATTATTTTTTGGTCGTCTTTTAGTGACTTTAGTAATTATTTGTTGTGTTCTAGGGTTAATGCAATACTGGATGCTGAAAACAGGCCGTTGTGTGGGAACTAGAGGCTACGTGGCTGATGCACTTTTCCAAGCCACCTTAGAGGCAAGGTGTTTTGTCGGCGGGGCATTGGCCTATAGTCCAGAAGTAAATATGATCCGCCTACCTGGTACCTTTGTTTCTCCCTGGCACTGGGCTTGGTTTTTAGTCTCTGGTGCCGTAATTTGTTATGCCAGCGCCTTTAGTGAAACTTCCCAAAAATGGCGACTAGCAGCCCTAGTGGGTTTAACCCTAGTTTTTATTAATGCAGTGATCTCCGGGCAAAGATTAGCTTTCTTTGCTGTACCGATGATTGTTGGTCTGATGACGGTTATTACGGGACAAATCGCTAACTTAAAACGATTTTTGCCGATCATTTTTGCCGCCACTTTACTTATAGCTATCGGTTTTTCTTTCCTTAACCCCGATTTTGTCCAACAACGCTACGATAGTGCTGTCAGTCGTTGGCAAAGCAGTCCCCCCACCGCTTTTATTCAAGAACAGTTGGATTTTGCTATCCGTAATCAGGGCGGTATTTTAGGTCGTGGACTTGGTGTGGCCACAGCTTCTGCTAGGGTTTTCGGTGATATTTCCTTTGTGGAAACCTATCACAGTAAAGTTTTATTCGAGTTGGGATACATCGGTTTTGCCTTGTACATGATATTTATGACCCATCTGGTTTATCTGAGCTTTCGCATCTATCGTTCCCTCAAAGACCCGACTCTGCGAGGTTTTGCCGGTAGTTATTGGGTTTTCCTGCTCTTTGTTGCCTATCTTCCCTATTGGTATGCCCTCGATACGGATCCTGTGGGCGTTTATTACTGGATATTCGCGGGGGTAATTTTTAAATTACCAGTGATCGAAAAACAGGAAAAAGAAGCCAAAATTCTGGCGGGGGAAACCGCCACAAAATCCTCCAAAAAGGGCTTAAAATTTAAACGCAAAGGTGTTTCTCTCGCTTGAAATATGGAATCGGGCTATAGGGATTGGGTTTTAGGGTTTTAGTGGAAATTCCCCCATTCCCTGCTATGAATTTTCCCTCGATTTCCGTCATCATACCCACCTATCGGCTCTTCTCAACTTTGTGTGATAATTTTTGCTTATGGAACCCTGAAGTGCTTATTGGGCAAAACTTTTAGGACTATTTTGCGGATATTCTATCAGTATAGACCTCGTTTCCACACAGAAACCAGAAGAGCCACCTATCGAGGCAAAGAACCCCTTAAAGATACCCTCGATGACCTGCTCAAACAAGATTACCCCGAAATTGCGACTCTATGCTAAATTATTTGATTGTCAGGTTCTTGGTAATCCTCCCTGTAATAAAGGTGGTTTCCCGATTAAAATCCTTTCTAGGGGAGTTTTTTATAGTTTAGGTTTTCTGGATGCTCTGAAAACTCAAGTTAATTCCCTCTGGAATGATGGCCAAATTTATACAAAACTAGATAATCTATGAGAATTTTAGTCGCTAGTCATACATATATAGTTGATCTCAACTGTGAGAAACTGCGCGCCCTGACAAGATTACATCCCAATCTGGAAGTTACTATTGTTGTTCCCCAACGTTGGCAACCGGGAGGAGTCCAAAATAAAATCATTGAAAGTCAACCGAAAATAGCCGACAATTTCCGAGTCATTCCTATCTCTAATTTTAGCCAGAATAACCAAGCTTTATTAACTTTTGGCACTGATATAATTCCTTTGCTGCAAAAATTTAGACCCGATATTATTCAAGTAGAACAGGGTTCTAAATCTCTCGCTTATGCACAATTTATTACTCTGAATCGCCTCTTAAATCTCCGGGCTAAAAATGTATTTTTTACTTGGTGGAATCTTCCCTATAATCTTAAATTTCCCATCTCTTGGTTAGAAGCTTATAACCTGAAAAATACCGATGGTTTAATCGCTGGTAATCAGGACGGGGTAGATGTTTTAAAAGAACGGGGTTACAGGGGTAAGTACACCGTTTTACCACAATTAGGCGTGGATGAAGTTCTTTTTTCCCCCAGCAAGCAACCCGATTTAGCCCGCTCTTTAGGCATTGAAACCGATGAATTTGTGATTGGTTTTGTCGGTCGTTTTGTGGAAGAGAAAGGCATTTTGACGCTGATTAAAGCTGTAGCTAAGTTAACAGGTAACTGGAGATTATTACTGTTAGGTCGGGGCATCCTGAAAGATAAAATAGTCAGCGAAGCTGCCGCCGCAGGAATAAGAGATCGCTTGATTATTGCAGAAAGTGTTCCCCACGATCAAGTAGTTAATTATATTAACCTGATGAACACTTTAGTTTTGCCTTCAGAAATCACCTATCGGGTCAAAACTTTAACGGCCGTCGGTTGGAAAGAACAATTCGGTCATGTTTTAATTGAAGCCATGGCCTGTCAGATTCCTGTTATTGGTTCCGATTCGGGAGAAATTCCCTTTGTTATTGCCGATACGGGGTTAATTTTTCCCGAAAAAGATGGGGAGGCACTGGCTAAATCTATACAAACTCTCTTGGATAATCCCAGCTTCGCTCAAGAATTAGGCCAGAGGGGTTATCAGAGAGTAATGAACAATTATACTAATAAAGCGCTCGCTCAAAAACAATTGGATTTCTATCAACAATTACTCCCTCGGTGATGGAAGTGGCAATTATGAATTATGAATTATGAATTATGAATTATAGTTCTTCGGTTTGTGTTATGCAATGGACGGGAGTTATAAGGGGTGAAACCCTTATATAGAAAGACATGGCTGCGATTTTTGCCAATTGTTTTCAATCTAGAACGAGCTAATCAATTAAGTCCCTTGCCAGATAAGGATTTAG
>NZ_JBHFLL010000330.1:0-2290 GCF_041928595.1 Microcystis sp. BLCC-F209 | reverse complement strand
AAATCCTTATCTGGCAAGAGACTTAATTGATTAGTTCGCTCTAGATCAAAAACAATTGACAAAAATCGCCAAATGTCTTTCTCTATAAGAGTTTCATTCTTTATAATCCTGTACGTTGCATAAGACAAACCGAAGAACCATAAATTACGAATTGGCAGGTGGGGAGAGGGGAGAGCGGAGAACAAATAAAAATAATCTCCTGAATAAGCTAAGACGCATTTTAACGGCCTATCCTGAGATTAGCTGAATCTCCCCCAATCCCTTTCCTGTTGCAAGAGTGCAAGAGTGCCTCATCTCAACCAGCAATTTAGATGCGGGGGCAGCTTATGAGCGGCTTTTCTTTGTCATAGAATTGACATCTGGCTGTTATAGTCCTGACAAATCAGAGTTATATGCTAGAGTTAATCCAGCAAAGGAATAAATTATTTCCCCTAGCCCAGCTTTCCTCAAGCTTCCCACACAGGGTCTAGGGGGAGTTTATTTTTCTGCCATGGAGGAAAACCGCTACCCGGCCGGAAAAGAAAATTTTTCTATAACTTGAGTAGCCTTGACAACAGGGAAGACAGTCAGGCAGACTGACCTAAACAGGTTTTTGGGGCGAAAATATAGTTTCTTGCCCTTCTGTCCCCCTAAACACTGTCTTAGCTCTGATGGCGAGCATAATCATCCTGAAAACGGACTATATCATCCTCTCCTAAATATTCCCCATTTTGCACTTCAATTAACACCAATTTGATCACCCCGGGGTTTTCCAGACGGTGAGCGGTACACTGCGGCACATAGGTGGACTGATTAGCACCGAGAATTTCCTCGTTATCTCCACAGGTGACTTTTGCCGTCCCCGAAACCACAATCCAGTGTTCACTGCGATGGTAGTGCATCTGTAAACTGAGACGATGACCCGGATTTACTTCAATCCGCTTGATTTTATAACCGGGACCTTCTTCTAGGGTGGTGAAAGAACCCCAAGGCCTAAATTCTGTTGCTGCCGATTCTACGGTCGAAATAAGCTGAAATGGTGCCACATCTTGGGATGCGATCATTATATTATGTCTCCATTGCTAGGTCTGATCTTAGTCCAAGATAGCAGCAAAAACCCTAGATGGCATCTAAATCAGTGATCAGTAAACAGTAAATAGTGGTCACTGATTTACTCTTCGTCGGTGTTGAGAATACGGGGAACGCGGAAATAATCCCCTTCTGGGGCCGGCGATTCTTGCACTAAGACCTCGTGATCGGGATAAAGTCTATTACTATCGGCGCGAGTGATATTTTGAATTTCGATCGCTCGCGTGGTGGGTGGCACATTTTCCGTGTCTAATTCGCTTAACTGCTCGAAATAATCCAGTATTCCGCTTAATTGCGCCGCAAATTGTTCTTCTTCGCCGCTATCAATCTCTAAACGGGCTAAATGGGCGATTTTTTCAACTGTTGCTCGATCGATCATGGGGGAAATGGGGTAATGATGAATTATGAATGATGAATTGGGGAGTGAGGGAGTGGAAATTATGAATTATCAATTATGAATTATCAATTGGGGAGAATAAATAAAAGCAATTTCCTGACTCCTGACTCCTGAATCCTGTCTCCTCAATTTAGAAGAAAACATCAATTTCCGATCGCCCGGTGATTTTCAGCCAGTTTTGGGCTTCAATGTAGTTATTGGGGGCTAATCGGATGGCTTGTTTCCAGTATTCTGCCGCTTTGTCGTAGAGTGCTTCTGCTTCCGCTTGTCGGCCGTCTTCTCTGGCTTTTTCCCCTTGAAAATGGTAAATAACAGCGATATTATTCAAGGCGGAGGGCATTCTAGGATTAAGTTGGATAGCTTCTTCGTAGTATTCCAGAGCCTTTTCATGCTCGCCGTTACTAGCGTGGATAATGCCGATATTGTAGAGGATATAACTGCGATCGTTAGGATCCTCTTCTAAGGTTAACGCTTCATAGTAGTTATCTAGGGCTTCGGCGTATTCGCCGTCAGCTTGGGCAGACATCCCATCACGGTAATAAACAAAGGCTTCCTTGGCTTTTTTATTGGCGGGCAGTATCTTTAAAATGATATCCGCCATGACGGTAAAAGATTTATCAATAAAATTATCGTTACGTTGGGTGCGTGGCATAGTTAGGACGATTAGGCGATCAAAATGACTATTTAGGGCTTGCTGAATAAAGGTGAAATGTAGGCAAGGTAAGGGTTTTGTGGCTTTTCTCGCGAAACAGGTGCAAGATTTTGAGAGAATCGTGCTTCAAAACCTTGCGTCTTCATCGGCCCGCGTCCTGTAGGGGCGAAGCA
>NZ_JBHFLL010000033.1:0-32744 GCF_041928595.1 Microcystis sp. BLCC-F209 | reverse complement strand
CTAGGTTCTGTGTGATAAGTTTAATTGACATAGGATCGATCGATCTTTGTGTCCTTTGTGTCTTTGTGGTTCGTTCCACCCCCTCGCTCTTGAGAAATGTATCTTAGAATACATTTTACCCACCAAAGCTGGGAGAGCCTTCTGGTTTCTGTGTGGAAATGAGGTCTATACTGATGGGTTTTTCCATAAAATACCTAAAAGTGTTGCCTAGTAAGCATTTCACGATTCCATAAGCAAAAATTATCACACAAAGTCGAGAAGAGCCGTTTTTTTTCAGTGTTGCCAAAGGCACGGCGTAGCCGTCCAGTAAACAGTAATCAGTGAACTGATAACTCGCATCTGATAACTGATAAATGATAACTGATGAGTGGATCTCAAATTTGCAGAAATAACGACAATCGGCAATTATCAGTAACTCTTAAATTATTACAGATGTATCAGCAGCCGCGTGTAAGCATCCCACCGAAAAACTAATGCGCGGGGGGTTTGGGGGCGGCGCCACGCCCCCAACGGGGGGTTTGGGGGGTAGAACCCCCCAAAAGCTTGGATTGAGCGATAAAATCGAAAGTAAGGCCCGATGTCTCAAGTTAATTGGGGGAGAATTTCTTGGGAATTTATCTCAGTCATAATCTTACCAAAAGTAGCGATCGGGGTGAATAGTGGTTTGACGTTGTTGGGAATTGTATTCTAGCAGGTATTTTCGGGCGATTACTTCCTGTTCTTCTAATAAGAGTAGCTCATTTTGTCCAATTTCTGTATCGGTGGAAAGGAGGATAACTTGAGAGGAAGCAGCGGGAAAATAACGTTCAACTAAATTATGGCGATGGGAAGAATCTAAACGTCCCAGGGGTGTATCGATAGCGATGGGTAAATCTCGTCCGGAGACTCGCGCTAATCCCCACAAAAAAGCGATCGCTAATAGTTGTTTTTCTCCGGCAGAAAGACGGTGTTTAGGCACATTTTGTCCATCGGGACCAAAGAGAGATAGACCAAAAGTATCAGCATCGATCGCTATTTTCTGCACCAGATCGGACTTATGCAATAAATAACGAAAACATTCCGCCACTTCTCCCTCTAATCTATTTAATTTTTTTAAAGTTAAGCGTTCTTTAAATACTTTTAAAGTTTGCTGTGCTTTGACAATAGCATTGACGATATGTTCGTTACTTTGGGATTCTAAAGCTTTCTCACTATAGGCAAATAATTCTTTTTTAGTTTTCTCAATTTTCTTTTTGATTTCCTCATAATTTTTGTGGCTTTGCTCGTATTCCGCTTGAGCATTTAGATAGTTTTTCTGAGCGGTTTTTAAGTTATTACTCAGGGTTTCATATTCTTCGGGAGAGGCTGCTACTGCTAATTCTCGCTCTAAATTATCTAAGTCAGCTTCCAGATTTCTTAATTGTTCCATCGTTTGATGAGCGAGGTTAATTTGTGCCGGTAATTGATGGGTTAAGACTCGATTTAATAACTGGATCGCCTCCTCGTCTAAATCTAAGTAAGGAGCGGTCAAAGAATTGCTATCCTCGGCTAAAAACTGATTTTCTTGCTGTAAAAATTTCCTAATATTCTCTAATTGTTCTAAAGTTAAATTCAGTTTTTCTAAATAAGCAAGTAACTTTTTATCTCTGGATTCTAAAACCGATTGAGCGACTTTAGCTGATTGAAATTGTAGCTCTTTTTCTCCCTGAATTTTAGCGGCTTCTAGGAGAGTAAAAATTAACTTTAATGGTAAAAGTTCCCCTGCTAATTGACCTAAATATTCTCTCTGGTTATCTAACTTTTTATCTAAATCCTTTTTTCTGCTCTCCAATTGACTTCTTTCGGCGGCAATTTTTCCACCATCAATGCGAAATTTATCCGAGACTGCATCAAAATCATTTCTAACCACATCTAAATTTTTTTGTTGAGTTTCCATCTCTTGCCGAGCCAATTCTAAATCCTCTTGGTACTGGGCTAATTTTTTCTCGATCGCTTCAATAGTTGCCAGTTCATTCTCTGCCGCTAATAACCGGCGCTTGCGACTAGCTAAAATATCAAGATCAACGGCTAATCTTTCCGCTAATTCTAACCCTAATAAAGTCTGCATCGAATCCTTAACACTGTCAGGAGGTACATCCTGTTCTGCCAATTCTTTGACCTGTTCCCCATCAAATAAAAACAGGTTAGAAATACCCAAAGGTAATAAAGTTTCAATATATTCATCCCAAGTATTAGCTAAGGCAGGATCGGGCCAATCTTCATCTAAAATACCGAGGGTATCCTTACCATCTTTGGGCTGTTTTGTCCAGTATCTAACGATACGATATTGTCGCCATTGTTCATTAACTAGATGTTCAAAAGCCAGTTCAATTCTCGCTTGATCGATGAGGGAAGCTTGATGATTAACTGCTTGACTGAGAAACTCGGCATAACTTAAATTATTGCGAGTAGAACACTTGGCCCGCGCACCGTACAAAGCCAAACGAATCGCATCCATTAAAGTAGTTTTGCCGCCGCCATTCATGCCTCCTAAAAGGATAATTGGACAGGGATTATTATCTTTTTCGGGACGTAAATTAATCACTTGACGACCGGCGTAGGGACCGAAATTTTGCAAAACTAATTCAGTAAAAATCATTAACAGTCAGCCTTAGTTAAGTCGAAAGTTTTAGGGAATCTCCTGTAAAAATTATATCTGAAAAAGTGTCCCAGATATTTTTTTACACCCAAGAGAAAACCCCCAGATTTTATACTATAGCATTGATCACCATCGCCTAGATATAATTAGGGTCTGCGGAAAAAACTCTAAGATACCCCCGCCTGTCGGCACCCTCTTATTAAGGGGGGCAGGGGGGATCGAGTGCAAAACCTATCTTCTATTTAATTGCAAACAGCTACTTAATTAAAGTCTGCTGATTTTTACTTTCTAGTTCATTACTGAACATTAGCCTATTTTGAAAAAAATCGTTATGATCGGCCTGAATATGCCAACACACCAGGAGAAAATTGCTATGATCACGATCGGCGAATATTTATTCCAGTGTCTCCATAGTTTAGGGGTTAATCATATTTTTGGGGTGCCAGGGGATTATGTCCTCGATTTGATGGATGTTTTGGTGGAAAGTCCGATCGAATTAGTTTGCACCTGTAATGAGCTTAACGCAGGTTATGCCGCCGATGCCTATGCGCGAGTCAAAGGGATGGGTGCTGTCTGTGTCACCTACGGTGTTGGGGGATTTAGCCTCGTTAATGCTGTGGTCGGTGCTTACGCAGAAAGAGTTCCCCTGGTGGTAATTAGTGGGGCTTCCGATCGCTCGATTCGCCGGGATAATTTATTATTACACCACACCACGGGCGATTATAATCTGCAATTTTCCATCATGGAAAAAGTCACGGCTGCTTCAGTTATTCTCACTAATTCCGCCCAAGCTGCCAGTCAAATCGAGCAAACTTTAGCTGCTTGTTTGCATCACAAACGTCCCGTGTATATCGAAATTCCCCGGGATATGGTCTATCGTCCCTATATCCCCTCGGAAAAGCCAATTTATTTACCGGATAATCTCACAGATGCCGCCGCTTTACAAGAAGCCGTTGAAGAGTCGTTTTTTTTATTAGAAAAAGCGGAAAAACCAATTATTTTAGCGGGGGTAGAATTCCATCGGTTTAAACTCCAAGATAAGTTACTGAAACTTTTAGAGGTAACGGGTTATCCCTTGGCCACCACTATTTTAGGTAAGTCGTCAATTTCGGAAATGCAGCCGCAATTTATCGGCACTTATGTGGGAGCATTAAGTCGCGAATACGTTAATAAACGGGTGGAAAATGCCGATTGTGTCCTCTGTTTAGGGGCGATCATGTCCGATATGAATTTAGGCGGATTTACGGCTAATTTAAATCCCAATAATTTGATTAATGCCAATTCCGAGAAAGTAAAAATTAAACATCACTTCTATCAACCGGTGTTTCTAGGGGATTTTATCGATGGGCTAATTAATAAGCTAAGTCACAAAGAAGCAGCTACACTAGATATTAGACCCGCGGCCGAATTGAAGTATTTAGAATTCCTACCCGTGCCAGAGCAAAAACTAACTAATGCTCGTTTCTATGAGCGAATGAATCATTTTATAGCTCAAGAATCTTTTGTTATTTCTGATACGGGGGACGCAATTATTGCCACAATTGATTTATTAATGCCCCAACAAACCGACTTTATTGGTCAGGCATTTTATCTATCCATTGGTTATTCAATTCCCGCCTGTTTAGGAGTAGCTTGTGCCGCCCCCAATACCCGTCCTATCGTCTTTGTGGGTGATGGTGCTTTTCAAATGACCGCCCAAGAACTTTCGACAATTATCCGTCATCATCTCAATCCAATTATCTTTTTAATTAATAACGATGGTTACACGATCGAGCGGGTAATTCAGGATAATATTTATAATGATCTACAACCGTGGAAATATCACCAATTACCGGCAGTATTTAACGGGGAAAGTTGGAGTTGTCAAGTCAGGACAGAAGGGGAATTAGAAAAGGCTTTATCAATTGCCCAGGGTAACATTGATCGCCTATCATTTATTGAAGTACATCTCGATCGTTTTGACTGTTCCCAAGGCTTAACTCGTTTAGGTCAAGCTTTACGTTCACCCCATACTTAGACTGGTTATGCTATTAGGTTTTGACTGTGTGAAGCTGCCCTAAGACACCAGACTGAAACTCTTTTGGCTCCCAAGAGTCAACAATTAAGATACAATCGGTATCTTAATCAAAGTTTGCCAGTGACAACCGCAACTAAAAACCCTATGAATGCTTTTTGGAAACAAATCACCCTACTGAACTTTTCCCCCGCTTCTTGGTCAAAATATAGCTATCTGCATCGTTTCGTCGGCCTTTTTAGTCAATGGCGACAGGGTAGCCGGTTTGTGGAGTGGACAGAATTGATGGGTGCGCTGTTAATCTCTCTCCTTATCGCCACTGCGCCGTTTTTCTCCACCAGTCAAATCGGTTTTTTGCTGTTAGCAATAGCGGGTTATTGGCTACTCTTAACCCTTGTGGATGAAGGCAAAATCGGGGTGACACCGATTCATATTTTAGTGCTTTTATACTGGGGAATTGCCACGGTTTCCACGGCTTTTTCTCCCGTTAAAACCGCAGCTTTGGAAGGATTAATTAAATTAACTCTCAATCTCATCTTTTTTGCCTTTACTGCCAGAATTATGCGCTCACCACGCCTAACAAATTGGATTCTGACTACTTTAGTTTTAACCGCCTTAGCAGTGAGCGTTTACGGCATTCGCCAGCAAATTTTTGGTGCGGAACAGTTAGCAACGTGGAACGATCCCACTTCAGAATTAGCGGGGGATACTAGGGTTTATAGTTATCTCGGTAATCCTAATTTATTAGCTAGTTATTTATTACCCGGTATTGCTTTTAGCGGTGCAGCCTTGTTTGTGTGGCAGGGATGGCTACCGAAAATTTTAGCGGCTTTATTAACTTTAGCCAATGGCGCTTGTTTATTTTTTACCGAAAGTCGTGGCGGTTGGATTGGTTTGATGGTCCTGGGAATTGTCTTCTTATTGCTATTATTTTATTGGTTCAAAAGTTATCTACCGTTATTTTGGCAAACATGGCTTTTACCCTTAGTTTTAGGTGGTTTAGCCGTGGTGATTTTAGGGGCGATTTTGTTGGTGGATCCGCTGCGAATTCGGGTGATGAGTATTTTTGCGGGACGGGAAGATAGTAGTAATAACTTTCGCATTAATGTTTGGGATGCAGTTATTCGCATGATTCAAACTTATCCACTTTTGGGCATCGGACCGGGTAATGATGCTTTTAAGAAAATTTACCCCCTATTCATGAAGCCAAAATATACGGCTTTAAGCGCCTATTCTGTGCTATTAGAAATCATGGTAGAAACGGGAATTATTGGTTTTACCTGTTTCCTCTGGTTATTAGTCACGACTATCGGCCAAGGCATCCATCAAATTAAACTTTTACGCGATAAAATGGATAGTCAAGGCTTTTGGTTAATCGGGGCAATTGCCGCTATGGCTGGAATTCTTGCCCACGGTTTTTTTGATACGGTTTGGTATCGTCCCCAAGTTAGTACCCTCTGGTGGTTAGTTTTGGGTTTAATTGCTAGTCGTTGTTATTCCCCCGCTAGGGATTTTGAGCGTGGCAATTCCCTCCTCTAGGGGTTCAATAATTAATGTCTGGTGCTAGGGATAGAAATGGCAAGATTCTACTGCTTGCCAGCCAAACAATCGCAATGTTGTCAATATCAATTTATTGACAACTTCTCAAAGCTGCGATGTCAGTAATGCCAACCGCTGCCAGGTTGAGGATTTGTTTCAAATTATCCTAAATCTGGTTATTAAAGACTGATTATTTATTAACCCTTTTGCCTCTTTTGCCTCTTGCCTCTTGCCTTTTGCCTGTTCTGATATGTAGCTTATATTCAACGGATTTAGTATTACGGATAGGACTGCTCTGAAGGGTATTTGAAGCTCGTGTAGGCGCAGGCGAGGGGGATTATTAAGAAAAATCACAAACATTCTATCGTACCATCTCTCGGTGGCCAAAGCAAGAGATAATCAAATTAGATCGTTTCCCAGTTTGTTCCGCGCTTGGCGCGATTTCCCAACTGCAATAACGAGAGTGAATCCCTGTGGCCGTTATAGAGACGAGGGAGGAAAATAATGGATCGTTCTCTTAAGTGGGCCGTCGCGATTGTCATAACTCTAATCCTCGTACTTTCCCCGGTCTTTTCCCAGGGCTGTGGGGCAAACGAGTGGAACCCGAAAGGAGGGAGCGGCCAGGATACAATGCTAACCCTTACTCGCACTGACAACGGCAAATCCATCACCATGCAGGTCAACGACCTGCTGCTACTGTCCCTCGACGAAAATCCCACCACTGGCTTTCAGTGGGCGCTCGATGGTGGCGGGGGCGATTTAGTGGAGCTGCAGGCCTCTGAGTATGTACCTGCCATAGAGTCGAGAGTCGGCAGGGGCGGTCAGAGAGTCCTGACCTTTAAAGCGCAACGGGCTGGGATAGGCCAACTAAGGCTTAAGCTCTGGCGAGAGTGGCAAGGAGAACCGTCAATTGTCGAACGATTTACTGTCACGCTCCAAGTCCGAGAGTAAAGGCTTCTCAGATAGCCAAGGGCTAGTGAGTAACGACTTAGGAGGAAAGGAAAAATGAGTGAAACATTTGTAATTCCCGCAATGGGATGGTTGCCTGACTATCCCGATATTCGTGATGTCACTTTTCAATCTGAACGCGTACCATCCAAACTGCAAGCTTTGGGACAGCCATCTGTCAAGCAAATGCTGGCCAAAGTGGGAGCAACGACATCTGCCCCAGCAGCGCTGCCAACCAGCGTGGACTTGAGGCCGTGGTGTTCCCCCATGGAGGATCAACAAACTATCGGTTCTTGTACGGCCCACGCCGGGGTCGGACTGGTGGAGTATTTTGAGCGGCGAGCTTTTGGCAAACACCTCGATGCTTCCAGACTCTTCCTCTACAAAGTGACGCGCAACTTGCTCAAATGGACGGGAGATACGGGGGCCTTCTTGCGCTCAACAATGTACGCCCTCACCTTGTTTGGCGTACCACCAGAAGAATACTATCCCTACAATATCGCTGATTTTGACAAAGAGCCGTCGGCATTCTGCTACGCTTTTGGCCAAAGCTATCAGGCGATTTCCTACTACCGCCTCGACCCCCCAGGAACGACACGGAGCAACCTATTAACTCAGATTAAAACCTACTTGGCAAATGGGCTGCCTTCAATGTTTGGCTTTACTGTTTACAGTTCTATCAGTCAGGGCAACACGACCGGCAAGATTCCTTACCCGACTCGGGGCGAGAGAGTTCTCGGCGGTCACGCCATTGACGCAGTCGGTTACGACGACAACCTCAAGATCAAGAACACCAATGCGGGTGGCATTGAAACCACTGGTGCCTTGCTGATTCGCAACTCCTGGGGGACTGGCTGGGGAAGCTCTGGCTACGGCTGGCTGCCCTACAAGTACGTCCTCGATGGTCTGGCAACTGATTGGTGGTCGCTAATCAAGAGTGAATGGGTCGATACGGGACAGTTCGGATAGGAGACCGATTCGATAAGGTGTGAGGGGCGAGATAAAGGCTTCTGGTGAGTTTTTTCAGAATAGGGGGGACGCTGGGAAAACTCACCGTTTGTTGAATTTTTTAGGGGAAGCTTTTTAAAATTCGCTGTAAACCTTATTCTGTATGTGAGCGGAATCGAGCTAATTAGCGATCGCCAAATGCGGTATGGGTGGGTCAGTGGGTAACAGTGGAAGCGCACAGTGCAAAGTCGCTTTTGATTACTGTTCCGGCGGCGGCGTTGGTGGTTTTGCAGTAGTTAGGAGGGATCGGAGAGGAAGATTCTTGTGTAACTATTCAATAGGAGATTTCTAACCGACCATGTTAAGAAATTGCGAGGTATTAAGATGTTAGAAAATGAGAATTCAAAAAAAGATAATTGGGATAAATTCGAGATATTTAGCAAGTTTTTAGGGGCTGTCGTTTTAGTTTTTATTCCAATAGTTATTAAACTGGGTGCAGACAGCATTTCCGACTCTATGGAGAGAGGAAAAATGATTCAAGTGCTAATCTCGGATTTTACCAAGAGTGAGCAGCAAAGGAAGGATTTTGCATTAATTGCTTTGGATACAGCCATACCAATTAAAGAAGAATGCACATTTCTTTGGATAAATTGTCAACCCAACCCAGAAAAGGATAAAGTTGTGGATTCAGCGATACTATTATTAAGTAATTTAGTTAGGAATGCTTCCACTCGGTCTATTGAGATAGAGACAACACGAACAATTATTACCAGAAGAGCGGGCAAGGAATTTTTTTGTAGAAAGCTTAACGAACAAATTTCTCGCCAGTCTAAATCGATTTCTGCAATAAATCCTAGTAGTGGCTCTGATTCACTAGATCAGAACAGAAAAGCACGAGCTGCCTATACTATCGCTAATCTTCTTGAAAATTCAGAGTGTTCGACATCCCCATCCACTTCTACATCCCCACTTTCCACGCCATTTGAAGTTGAATATGATCTCAAAGGTATCAGACTTGTGTATATCCAGTATAAGAGTGATAGACTCACAGCAGAGAAGCTTCAGAAGGTTTTACAAGGCAAGGGGATTCTTGCTGCTGGAATTCAACAAGTGAACGGAATTAAGAACAACGATATTCGATATGCCAATTCTTCAGATCGATCACTTGCAGAGAATTTGCGTGATTTCTTGAAGACCGAGAAAGACATTCAGATTAAAGACATTCAGATTGAGGACAAAAATTTAATAGATTTATCAACTAAAGGCTATAAAGTTCCACCTGGGCAACTTGAAATCTGGCTTAAAGATTAAAATTTGATTCATTTAGAGGAGGATAAAAACAATGTGAATATATCTAAAAATTGGCAGGTAAGGTCATGACTAAACAACGCCAGTTCGGTTTAAGGGAATTTTGCCATAGTTTCCACGAAAGAATAGGAGTTTCAGGCTAGGGTAGCATCAGGGTTTTAGCTTATCCCGAACTCAGGTTAAACAAGCATTTTTAGTGAGAATTAACGACTATTAAGGAATCAGTGACTTGAGGGGTTACATCATCAATAATGTAACCAATAGGCGTAATATTCTCAAAACCTCGACCTAATATTATCCTGAGACTAAAAGTCTTTCTGATTAATAAAAGCAAGCTGTGATCGGGTGATAATTTTTAGAGATGTCCACTTTTGATTCCACACTGTGAACAAAACATTGTTTTCTCCTGAGAGCAAATTTTCCGTGGAATCACTAAATATTTTTTACCCAAGCCTTTAGTGAGCTAAGGCAATACTAGCAATTAATGGATCGGCTCTACCAATTTGGCAGAATTTAGAAATACCCTGTAACTTACCATTCATCGATAACTGAAATTTAAGCACAGATGCGATCCTCGATCGCCACCGATTGTAGAAGTCTTTCCACGATAGCTTTAGCTTGACGACCGTGACTAGGAATCAGACGGTGGCAGAAGACGTAGGGAGTAATAAACTTAACATCATCGGGGATAGCATAATCGCGACCTTCGAGGAAAGCGTAAGCTTGAACTGCTTTTTGCAAAACCACACAACCGCGGGGACTGACTCCTAAACTGATATCTTCGTGGTCACGGGTAGCGCGGACTAAATCGACGATATATTGCTGTAAAGTGGGAGCTACCCGAACTAGACTGACTAATCTTTGCAATTCTCCCACCTGTTCTAAGGAAATACAAGCTTCTAGGGATTTAAGCGTCTCTTGAGAAGGCTGTCTTTGTAACATTTTTAATTCTTCTGTGGCGCTGGGATAACCCAAACTCAGGCAAACGGCAAAACGGTCCATTTGTGCTTCTGGAAGCGGAAAAGTGCCTTGATATTCGACTGGATTTTGGGTGGCGATAACAAAGAAGGGTTGGGGGACCGGCCGCGCTTCTCCATCGACGGTAACTTGTTTTTCTTCCATGACTTCTAGAAGTGCCGATTGGGTGCGCGGGGTGGCCCGGTTGATTTCATCGGCCAGCAGGACGTTGGCAAAAGCGGGGCCGGGGATAAATTCAAATTCGCGACTGTTGGGGTTCCAAATCGTGGTTCCCGTGATATCACTAGGGAGGAGGTCAGGGGTGCATTGTACCCGTTGGAAACGACCGTTAATTGAACGCGCTAAGGATTTGGCTAACAGGGTTTTGCCGACTCCGGGTACATCTTCCAGGAGAGCGTGGCCACCACTGAGCAAAGCCACCAGCACCATGCGAATCGATTCGGTTTTGCCGACGATGCTCTGGCTCAAATTTTCCATCAAAATATCAATAGCGTCTCTCATAGTACAAATGGGGTATTTTGTCAAGAAGATTAATGTTAATTTTTTTTGATCTTAACGATTCTTTTCCTAATTTGCCCAAACTAGGGAGGAAAGTTGACAGACAAGGGCGGGAAATTTTCTGCTAGGGAGCTAATCGGGGTTAGGGTGGCGAGCATAGAGAAAATTAGTTAAGAATTGTTGCCAGTGGGCGAAATCAAGATTTTAAGTCGGTTCAGTACGGTAAAATCGAGAAGAATTTCTCTTAATCAGTGAAGATGAAAGCTAGTTCGCTCGTTTTTAGTCTTGTTTTAGGAATCGCTGCCAGTACATTAACCAATAGTTTACCCGAAAATTTGACTTTCAATTCTCGGAAAATATTGGCTCAAGATCAAGCACCTTCCTGTCCTCTTCCTCCAGATATTGCCATCACTTTTCGCAATAGTGAATGTCAGGCAGTTACCCTAGAAAAACCCCAGACTTTTTTCCGTTATTATAGTGACGAAAATAGCAAAAAAGGTCGTTTTCTGACCACGGATCAATATACCACGAATGTGGAGGTGATCAGAAATTTAGCCCTCGATCAAAAGTGGAATCCTCCCAATCAAGCGACCAAAGTAGTATCGGTGACTTTACCGGCGGGAACAACGGTTTATCAAGGAATTGTTGCCCCCCAGAATCCAGCTGATTGTTATCCCGGTGGTGGTCAGCAAACTTTTATTAAAGACTCGCGAGATGTCAATATACAATGGGGAGAGGGACGAGCAATAACCGTTACATCTCTTTCCTGTCGCTAGAATATTATGAAAACGAACATGAGGGAATTAGTTCAATCGATTGACCAAGCTATTACCGTGGCCGAACAGATGCGGGAAACAGAAATATCGACTCGGATTGAGGGTTTAATTTCTGTTCTGAAAACCATCAAAAGTCAGGCGTTAGCTGGTCAATTACCACCGTCTCAAGGCATTGTTACCCTAGGATTAGCGCGAGAAGTAGCTGATTGGATCGATTCCCTCGATTCTCCTTTATTGAAAGCGGTGGGTAAAGTGGAAAGAGAATACCAAAAATATTAGGAATTGTCAGTTACAGAAGTTAGAATTAATCGAGAGCGATCGCAGTCTATCTCGATCTGATTTTTTAATTGATCGAGAGAATTAAATTTCTGTTCCGGTCGCAGGAATTGCACTAAATCCATCGTTAAAATGCGATCATATATATAGCCCGACCAATCCAATAAATGGATTTCCACACTGATAGTTTTTCCCTCGATCGTGGGACGATAACCGATATTCATAACTGCCGGTAAGCGAGAACCATCGAGAGTCACCCAACCGCAATAAACCCCCAATCGCGGCAATAATTTATCGGGGGGAACCTGTAGATTAGCGGTATGAAAACCTAATGTTCTGCCTAGTTGTTGCCCGATGACCACGCGACCAGTTAAACTGTAAGGACGACCTAACATTTGTCCGGCTTGCTCAACGTTTCCCGCGGCCAAAGCTTGACGAATTAGGGAACTACTAATCCGACCCCCCTCACAGTTTTTTAAAGCAACAATCTCGACTTTAATATTAAATTGGGAGGCGATCTGTAATAAATCTTCGGCTGTACCTTGACGACGATAACCGAAGCGAAAATCTTGACCAACACTGATCGATTTAGCCTGTAATTTTTCTACTAAAATCTGTTCGACAAAAGCCAAGGGTGTCAGGGAAGCTAATTGAGCAGAGAAAGGCAGTAAAACTAATTGTTTAACGCCTAAATTCTCTAAAACCTCCACCTTTTCCCCTAGAGGAGTTAATAATTGCCATTTTTCTCCCGTAAAAAATTCCCGCGGGTGGGGAGTAAAACTAACAACGGTGGGATAAGCGGGGCCATCCCGAAAAATTGGCTGTAGGACGGTTTGATGACCTAGGTGCAAACCATCAAAGTTACCAAGAGCGATCGCACAGGGGGCTAAAATACGGGTATTAGGGGAATCTACAATCCACACGCTGGCTTTAGGAACAGATACAAGAGAATAATTCAAGCGATTAATCTTGAGTGTAGCCTTTTGATTCTATATCAATCGGGCGATCAAGCTAAAAAAACACCGACATTAACTTGGCGGCCTTTGGAAGTTTTAGCAAATTGAGATCCAGGTGCGATCGGCCCAGCATTCCCAATCAATTGCACCAGAAAGATTAGGGAAACAAGCATTCATTAATTGTTCAGTTCGTTCTTCTCTGGGTCGTCTTTGGTGGTTCTTCCTGCTTTTGTGGTTTCCCAATCTGAATCAAGCATAAGTAACTGGTTATAATTAAATTAAAAATTGATTTTAGGTTCGATCCCCCCTGCTCTCCTTGATAAGGTAGGGTTGATTCATGAATCAACCCTACCCTTGATAAGGGGGGTGTCTGATAATTTTTAACGCCTAAGTAGTCGTGCAAAATAAATTTCCTAGTGAAGAAAGGCAAAAGGCAAAAGGCAAGAGGCAAGAGGTGGTTAGATGTGTGTAATTAATTTTGCTTAGGTACTTACCTACTTAAGGATATTGTTTTTGTTTCTTTTGTTCTAATCCTGTTGCTAATCATAGAGCGATCCCGAAAGGATAAGGTTTACCATAGTAAGGCGGGCGATTTTTATACCACTTTATTTTATTTATTGTCTATAATCGAGATGGTGGCGGCTAATTTTGAATGGGATGAAGAGAAAGCTAAGATAAATCTGAGAAAACACGATATTTCTTTTAATGAGGCTAAAACTGTCTTTGAGGATACCTATTCTTTGACTTTAGATGATCCCACTCATTCAATCTTAGAAGATCGTTTTTTTACAATTGGTTATTCTAGTCAAAACCGCTTGCTTTTAGTTGTTCATACTGAAAGACAAGGACACATCAGAATCATTAGTGCCAGGAGAGTAACTAAACATGAAAGAAAAATCTACGAACAAAGTAATCAATGATCCCCTCAAAGATGATGAAATGTTAGATGATTATTCTCAGGTTTTAACAGAGTCTCATTTAAAAAGTGCAGTCAGAGGAAAGTATGCTCAGTCTTTAGCAGATAAGGATACTTCTAGCGTTAAAATTATAGCAGAAAATGAAGAGAGATATGTTAACATGAAAACCATTGAAGTTGAAGCATTCGTTAACAACGAAGGTCAATTAACCGTACAAGTTCCCTCAAATTTAAAAGAAGGACAATATCATGCTGTATTGATTATAGAAGAACCCAAAAATGAAAATCAATGATCTTAGAATAGATAAAATCCCCAAAAAAAGCCCCCAATTACTTGGAGGCTTTTTCAAAGAAAAATAACTGTCATTAACCTTCTGCTAATTTCAGATCCCGCAGGGTGCTAATATCCACTTGAATCGATGGCCCCATGGAGGAAGAAACGTAAACTGTGCGCCAGTAACGCCCCTTGGCCCCGGAAGGACGGTTTCTGTCCACCGTTTCCTGTAAAGCCTTCAAATTGACTAACAGATCCTCGGCACTAAAAGAAGCTTTGCCAAATTGAACGTGAACGATCCCGGTGCGATCGGCCCGGAATTCCAATTTACCTGCTTTAAACTCAGCGATTGCCCCCGTTAAATCCGTGGTTACGGTTCCCCCTTTCGGTGAGGGCATTAAACCCCGTGGACCGAGTTGACGACCTAATTTAGCCACTTTCGGCATCATATCGGGGGTGGCGATTAACACCTCGAAATCCATCATCCCCTTGGCGATTTCTTCGATTAATTCTTCCGAACCAACCATATCGGCCCCGGCGTTGTTCGCTTCCTGTACCTTTTCCCCGCGAGTAATCACCGCTACTCGCACCGTGCGTCCGGTTCCTTTGGGTAAACTTACCGTTGTCCGCAGTTGTTGGTCGGTATATTTAGGATCGATACCTAAACGAATATGAGCTTCGGCGGTTTCGTCGAATTTCGCCGTCGCTAATTCCTTTAATAATGTCAGTGCCTCTAATGGCTCGTAGGCTTTATTTTCTACCTTAGCCTGGGCATCTCGCAAACGTCGTGAAACTTTTTTTGCCATCTGATTTGTTGCTCCTTGGGTAATAATGAAGCTGGGCTTCTCCCCGTAATAAAATTTAGTCTGAGATCTTGACACCCATATTTCTGGCCGTTCCCGCCACAATATTCATGGCCGCTTCGATGTCGTTAGCGTTAAGATCGGGCATTTTAGTTTGGGCGATTTCGCGTAATTGGTCGCGGGTAATGGTGGCGACAAATTTTTTGTTGGGTTCGTTGGAACCTCTTTCCACACCGGCCGCTTTGCGGATGAGAACGGAAGCGGGGGGAGTTTTGAGGACAAAGGTAAAACTACGATCCTCAAAAACGGAGATTTCCACAGGGATAATCATCCCGGCCTGATCGGCGGTTTTAGCGTTGTAATCTTTACAAAACGCCATAATATTTACCCCGTGTTGACCCAAAGCAGGACCGACCGGAGGAGCGGGGTTAGCCTTACCAGCAGGTAAAGCTAGTTTAATAATTGCGACGACTTTTTTAGCCATGATTTAGTTTTGTTTTTCGACTTGATTAAATTCCAATTCGACCGGGGTATCCCGACCAAAAATGGAGAGCAGGGCCTTGAGTTTGCCGCGCTCGGGACTAACTTCGATCACTTCCCCTTCAAAGTCCTTAAATGGACCGGATAGGACCAAGATTTGATCGCCAACTTCAAAATCGATTTTGACGACTGGTTCTTGAATCTGAGCTTGTTTGAAGATGCGATCAACTTCTGACATACTCAAGGGTAGCGGCGTGACGTGACCGCGGCCGCGTCCATAGTGCCGTTTTTGTTCGGCCCCAACAAAGTTGATCACATGGGGGGTGTTTTTTACCACCTGCCAAGCGTCATCATCCATGATCATCCTGATCAGCACATAACCGGGGAAGACTTTTTCCTCGCCGTGTTGCCGTGAACCATCCTTGCGGACTTTGACGGTGGCCGCTTGGGGAATCTGGACTTGCAGAATGCGATCGGCCACATCGAGGGTGTGGATGCGCTGTTCCAAATTGGCTTTGACCCGTTTCTCACAACCGGAAGCCACCTGCACGGCATACCAACGGGGTTTTTTCGGTAGGTCGCTAAGATTGAGTTCTTCGGGAAACTGCTCTTCTTCTAGATTCATGGGAACACCTTCCCCGCACCCCAGGCAAAGAATTTATCGATCAGATAGATGAGAGTGGCTACTAAAGTCACCATTAACATCACCGCCGCCGATTCACTCAACAGTTGCTGACGGGAAGGCCAGACGACTTTGGCGAGTTCTTCTTTGGTTTCATTGACGAATTCGTTGACCTGAAAAGAGGTTCCCTCTTTCTTGTCGCTCGCGTCTTTTTCTAGGGTTTCTTTTTTGGCCACGATCGCTACTCCTTAAAATGATACTCAAGCTATCCTTAACTTATCATTTTCACCGGACAACCCACACCAACCCCCAGACATTTAGATCATGTCCTTTGCAGTTATCGGCTTGGTGATTACCAAACGCGCCCTGGAGGACTTGAACCCCCGACATCAGGTTTTGGAGACCTGCGTTCTACCAACTGAACTAAGAGCGCCCATTCGCTAAACTATTTGGCTTTTTTAAAGCCTTTATTTATTATAGCGTAGTTGTTGGCGATTAAGCAACTTTCTTGGTTAGGCTGTCGCCGGAAAATTTCTAGAGAGGGCGATCGAAACGTTCCTGGACTCTGGTGGCTTTGCCAACCCGATCGCGCAGGTAGTAGAGTTTCGCCCGACGTACTTTACCACGACGGATGATCTTGATACTGGCAACCCGCGGCGAGTGGAGCAGGAAGACTCTTTCTACCCCCACACCCTGGAAGACTTTGCGTACTGTAATCGTTTCGTTGATACCGCCATGGCGTTTGGCGATGACAATACCCTCGTAGGGCTGAATCCGCTCTTTATCTCCTTCAACGATCCGCACCCCTACCCGTACCGTGTCACCGACATGGATAATGGGCAGATCGCTCTTGAGATACTCGGCTTCGATTGATTTGATAATCTCTTCCGTTTTCATCGGCTTTCGTAAAACTGACAATTTTCTATCATACCATATTTTTTGAGCAAAAAGCAATAGCTAGGCGCTTTCCTAACAATGAGCGTTGCTGATTTGCCGATGCTGTCACCAGATATCAGGCTGATTGTCCAGGATTAGGGTCTTGCCATTAACTGCCACTCTAGAGAGAATTTCTCTAATCCCTAATTAACTTCTCGATCCGCGATAAATGCGATCAGCTTGGGAGGGGTCTAAATAATTATAGCCCGGTTTTTGGGTCGAGGAGCCATTCTTTTTCGCCACAGTATTAACCGCGGGAGTCGCTTTTTTTACGTCCGCATGAGTCCTGATATAGTCCTCAGAAATCTTGAAGGGATGACTATTGGGAAGGTGACGACTAGAGGGTAAATTGTCTGCTGCTTCGGGATGGGTAATTTTACTATGGGGAGCGACAAAATCGTGTAGCATGGGATCGTAGGCTAAAATTTCACCGGTTTCAATCCGAAAAATCCAACCGTGTAGAGATAATTTACCCTGATGTAATCGGGAACGAATAATTGGATAGCTTTGCAAATTACTTAACTGATTGAGAACATTTTCTGCTACTGTCACCTCGATCAGTTCTTCTCCTTCTAATTCTTTGTAATTATCCTTAACTAAACGTCGAGTAGCTTCTGCTTGCTTTAACCAATCGTAAACTAAAGGCATTTCATCGGCCAGACTCTGCAATTTTAACAAACCTTTCATCGCTCCACAATGGGAGTGACCACAGATAATCACTTGCTCGATGCCGAGAGCGTTGATAGCATATTCTATAGATGCACCCTCACCACCATTGGTTGCTCCGTAGGGAGGAATTATATTTCCCGCATTACGAATTACGAACAATTCCCCCACCTCCGCTTGGGTAATTAGGTTAGGATCGATCCTGGAATCGGAACAGGTAATAAAGAGGATTCTCGGTTTTTGTCCGTGGGAGAGTTGCTCAAATAATTGCCGATGTTCATCAAAATAACCACTCTGGAACCTTTCTAGTCCCTGTAGGAGTTTCTTCATAATAATTCTTCTAGTTTAGTTCGATCGCTATTTAGTCGATCCTTTCAGCATTATCGGGCATGAGATAACAGCAATGCAACCGGCCAGATTAGCGATCGTTATCGGCGGCGAGATCGGTTAAATATTGTTAAGATAAGATACAGACTGTATCTAAGCAAATTTTATTCTATGGAAACTGCAACAATTTTGGGTATTTCGATCGCTGCCGCTTTGGTGGGGATTACCGCTTTAGCTCTTTATACTGCTTTTGGACCGCCGGCAGCAGAATTGAGCGATCCTTTTGAAGATCACGAAGATTAATTCTTTAATAACCATGTAGCTATCTGCCAAGCAGAAAGCTGCTCAACGGGATCGATCGCTCTTTCTAAACCATCGATCGATTCTTTTATTGTTAATTGTAATTGATTGGCAAAATCAATTACAGCGTTTTCTCCCTGACATTCATAGACGCGCATTACCCAACCCCGATCATCTGTTTCACTTGGTTTGAAACTCATTAAAATTAAGTTATCGGCCGAGAATTTTAACCATTGTGCCACTGGTGGCAACCGGTTTGATCGGGAAGAGTTAGTAATAAAAATAACGTTGACAGGTGAGTTTAACTGCCAAGCGTGATGGACAGTTTTCGCCGTTTTCCAGTTACCTGGGTGAGGATATATTGCATAGGTAAATTCTTGTTTCCCCAGATCCGCCTCGGGATCGGGCCAGCGGGGACTTCTCAAGAGAGTTAATCGCAGTTGCCAGTTAGTAGCATCATAGCCATATTTATTATTATTTAAAACACTCACCCCATAGTTTGCCTCTGTATCGCTTAAATCTGCCCATTTATGCCCGTAAACTTCCCATTTTGGCGATTCTGGTCGGTGGGAACGTTTGATCGCACCACAGGCAATTTCATAGGTGGTAAAATCGCTGTTGAGGCTGAGAGGAAAGGCGGTTTTTACTAAAGTATGTTCTTGCTGCCAATTAACAATAGTTTTAATCTGGAGAATAGGAGAATTTTTTTCTAAGATATAATCTTGGCAAAACTCCGAATCAGCTAAACTTCTGATCACGCGAATCTGCCAGCGCAAGGGACCACATTCTAAGCATTCGATCGATTTTAATACTGTTTTAGGTAAGGGATATTGTTGATAATTCGGATCGATATTCCAAGCGTCCCAATATTGTCCTTGATCTTTAAATGCCTGTAATTGATTACCAGCAGCTTGCAGGATTTCTCTTTGATTAATTATATCGAATATACTATCTATATCCCCCGTTTCCGAGTTAATGGTAACTTTAAGCAGTCCATTGTCTAAAATAAATTGGCAGTTGGTTAAATTTTGCTCGGCTGCTGGCTGATTGGCAACTAACCAAAATAACTTATAACCCACAGAAGGAATATTTTTAGCGAGAAATAATAGCTGATTGTCGTGGGATAATTGCGAAGGACAGAGACAATTATTCCAGTCATAAACCGAACAATTGACAGATTCTATAGCTAAAGAGACAACCTGGGATCTTTCCCAGTTAAGAGAATTAAAAACTAGAAAAGGTTTTGCTTGGAGATGGGGGGGATTAGGTAAATTAATTTGATTGGCAATTGCCTGTAAAGCTTGATCTAAAATTGTCTCACCCGTGGCGATAACTTGCCGCCATAACTGATTGGCATCCCTAAACACTTCTGGGATCGAAGTACCTGGAAGTATATCGTGAAACTGATTTAATAAAACCTTTTTCCATGCCGATTCTATCTCGACTTGCGGATAGGGAATCTCTAGTAAGATATTAGCCAGAGAAGACCATAATTCTCCTTGATACAAGAGGATTTCACAGTAACGATTATAGTCTTTTTGGTCAGCGTGGGTAGTATAACAACCCCGATGGAATTCTAGATATAATTCATCATCCCAGATAGGAAGATTACTCGTCTCCAGACTGTCCAGATAAGTTGTTGCTTGGCTAAATTTTAGCTGGGGGAAAAAAGGAGATTTTTGCCAACGTTGGGCCACCTCTAACATATCACGAGTCGGACCGCCGCCATGGTCGCCAACACCGGGCAGCCAAAAAATATCTTTTAAGCCAGTTTGCCGTTCCCAATTGAGAGCATGATCGGTCATAATAATTGGGTTAGTATCCATAACTCCGGCAACATTGGGAGGAGACATGAGGGAAAGAATTTTACTGCCATCGGGAGATTGCCACCAGAAAAAACCGTGGGGAAATTTAGTCGTATCATTCCAATGTAGTTTCCCGGTTACAAAATATTTGATGCCAAAGGATTTAAGAATTTGCGGCAATTGGTAGGGAAAACCAAAGGTATCTGGCAGCCAAGCAGTTTTGGTGATTTGTCCAAATTTTGCTTGAAAGTATTGTTGTCCATAAAGCAGCTGTCGAAATAGGGATTCCCCGGAGATTAAATTGACTTCTGGTTCTACCCACATCCCGCCCAAAAGTTCCCAGGATTGCCCTTTGTATGCCTCTATAATTGCTTGAAACAGGTCGGGATGATGTTTTTCTATCCATTCGTAAATTAGGGGGCTAGAATGACCAAATACGAGGGCAGGAAAATCTTTTTGCAGGTTTAAAACCGAGATAAAAGTGTTTTTTGCCACTTGCCAAGTTTCTGCCAATGGCCACAACCAAGCCATATCTAAATGTGCGTGGCCGAGAAGATGAAAAGTTCGTTCTTTGAGAGGTTGAGCTAGGGGTTGCAGGGATTGACGAATTGATTCTAGGGAGCGATTAAATTTATCTTTGTTGGTGACATTATCCCAGTCAATATTATCGAGAGTAGCGGTAAAAGCTGCTAAGTTTTCAGGGTAAAAAGTTTGTAGATAATTATGGAGAATGGTTAATTCATCGGCAACAAAACTGGGATCGATCGCTTGGCTATGTTCATAGATTAACTCCGATTTCATCAAACCACCAATATCATGATTGGGACTGACTAAACGGAGGGTAACAAGAATTTCTTGACCGGTAGAGACCGAGTTAGAAAGTAAAATGCGGGTGGAAGAATCAAAGAGGTCTCCTGCTTGGATAAATTGATTATTAACATAAATTTTGACATCTTCCGCCCACCAAGTTAAGATTAATCTCAGTTCCATTCCCGCTACAGGATAACCGGCTAAATGTTCGGGGACAATAATTTTTTGAGTTAGATATTGAATTTGTCTGCCGGCGGGCCAAATAATGTATTGTTTTTCATTGAGGGTGACGGGTTGAATTGGTTTTCCAGCTGCTGTAACGATCCACCAATTTTTCTGGACATCTGTGCGGGTGAGGTGAGACAGTTTAGCGACGTTGTCGGGGGGAGACATGAGCCAACAAATAAGTTAATTTTGACTATTTTAAGCGATCGATGCCTAATTGGGCTAGGGGATAACTTCTGTTAACGCCATAGTGCTGAAGACTTACTCAATCTCATTCTTCAACGGCTGATTGAGAATGAGCAGGTCAGAGAAAGCCCGTGATGAGGATTGAACTCATGACCTCACCCTTACCAAGGGTGTGCTCTACCACTGAGCTACACGGGCATTGATCGTGGTGGGCCGGGCCGGATTCGAACCAGCGTAGGCGTAGCCAACGGATTTACAGTCCGCCCCCATTAACCACTCGGGCACCGACCCATTAATTCCACGATTATTAATCGTAGCACCCTTAGCTAAAACACACAAGTGTTTAGGGAAAAAAATTCTTAAGCCATAAAATAACTCCCGTTACAGCCATGGCTGTAACGGGAGTTTTCTGATAATCTTGAGAGAGATTAGGCCAGAGCTTCTTCTTGGTGGGTTTCGCGCCCACAGTTAGCTCTGGCATAGGTGACACAGGTAAGGATGAAACCCTCTTCAATTTGATCGTCATCGAGGAAGGACTGATCAGATTGATCGACTTGACCAGATAAAAGTTTACCGGCAGCGGTGGAGCAGGCTCCCGCACGGCAGCAATAAGGTAAGTCCAGTCCTCGTCCCTCGGCTACCTATATACTTTCTTCTTGGTGGGTTTCGATCACACAGTTAGATCTGGGATGGGTGACACAGGTAAGGATGAAACCAGCTTCAATTTGATCGTCATCGAGGAAGGATTGATCGGATTGATCGACTTTACCAGATACAAGTTTACCGGCACAGGTGGAGCAAGCTCCCGCGCGGCAGGAATAGGGTAAGTCCAGTCCTTGCTCTTCAGCTGCATCAAGAATGTACTCATCATCTTGAACATCAATTGTCTTCTCTCCATCGGGTGTTTTCAGGGTGACTTCATAGGTTGCCATCGGTTGTTCCTCTTAATTAAATGCTAGTGAAAGCGGCAGTCTCTACAATTGCCTCTCGCTCGTCGTCAGATTGAACAATGCGAACGAGTTTCATTTTTGATACTACGGGAAAATCTCCCCGACTCAGCCTTGCATTAGTAATGACAGTCTTAAATAAACTTAAAATAAAATTTACTTATATATTTAACCCAGAATTCTTGAGCATTCTTGCTCGATCTCTAGATAATTTCATCCCTCTACAATCTAGTCAAACTAGCCACCACTAAGCATTTGGAGCGATGATGTTGGTTGTTTTTTTAGTCTTAAGCCGATTTTTATTAAATATTAATTTAACTTATGTTTAAGATAGATGTCGATGAATTGTCTTTAACCCAGCTAAGAAATTGCTTTTCGGCACTACTGCCGCTAACACATCTAGGGAAACTATCAAAAAATATATTGACAATCAAACCAATAAATGATAGGAGGGGATCAATCCCCTGTTGCCAGGGCGACCACCCGTTATAACGGATGGCTAACCCTCCCTGACGACTTTATGGTTTTCGGATTGCCAGTTTTCCAGGCTCTGGTTCACCGATTAGCAATCACTAATTACTTATTAGGTTGGGGAGTCATGCGTAGATAGGGTTTGATTTCTTCAACCCCTTTGGGAAATTTGCTGCGAGCTTCTTCAGTGGGAATAGAGGGGACTACCACACAATCGCCGCCGTCAGTCCAGTTAGCCGGGGTAGCCACTTGATAGTTATCGGTGAGCTGCAGGGAGTCGATTACGCGCAGGATCTCGTTAAAATTGCGTCCCGTGCTGGCAGGATAGGTAATAGTTAAACGTAATTTTTTGTTGGGATCGATGATAAACACCGAACGTACCGTCAGATTATTGAGGGAATTGGGGTGAATCATGCCGTAGAGATCCGAAACTTTGCGATCGCCATCGGCGATAATCGGATAGTTAACGGTAGTGTTTTGAGTTTCGTTGATGTCATTAATCCAACCCCGATGGGATTCGGCACTATCGACACTCAAAGCGATCACTTTCACATTACGTCGCTCAAATTCTGACTTAAGACTAGCCACCGTACCTAATTCCGTGGTGCAAACAGGGGTGTAATCAGCCGGGTGCGAGAACAGCACTACCCAGCTATCTCCTACCCACTGGTGAAAAGAAATCGGACCTTCACTAGAATCTTGTGTAAAATCTGGAACGATATCACCCAATTGGAGAGCCATAATTGTGTCTTCCTTATTATGTATTTCAAGACAAGCAACAGTTTATGATGCCATAGGAGTGCTGTTCGTCATTGATAATTTTAGGGATTTATAATAATTGGGTTAGGGGATAGGGGAATGAGGAAATGGGGGAAGTGGGGAGATAGGGAAATAGGGAAATTCAACTGTAGCAGCAGCCAGATGGCATCAGGAAAATCCTTGCCAGAACCTGATTTTAGCGATTTAGATTGTCCTAACCAACTTGTTCTTTGTGATCAAACCCCAAAACCGCAAAACCCTTCCCCTAGGGGGGCAAACTAGGTTATGATCTGGTCTAATGGCATGATATAACTTTTTTAACTAGCTATCAGCGTTCAGCTAATAGCTAGGCTGCGGTGGCAAATCCCAACTACCCACCCTATGCCTAGTCGGAAAGCTGACGGCTTAATTTCTTGTCCTGATCGTTAATTTGCCTTGGTTTTAGGAGACCACAACTGCAATGAAGAATCTTGTTCGTCTGCTGGCGGTAATTGCCTTGATTATCGGGAGTTTTTGGGGCAAAGTTCCCGCTCAAGCTCTCAATCTCACCTCGATCGCCCTTCCTTCTCATCCTGTGGCGGTCTTAAATGCGGCTGATGCCAAACTAACCACAGAATTTGGGGCGAAAATCGACCTCAATAACAGTGATATTCGCGATTTCCGGGACTTGAGAGGGTTCTATCCCAATTTAGCTGGTAAAATCATCAAAAACGCCCCCTACGAAGAAGTGGAAGATGTCCTCAATATCCCCGGACTCTCGGACACTCAAAAAGAGCGTTTACAGGCTAATCTGGAGAAATTTACCGTTACTGAGCCTTCTAAAGAATTTATCGAGGGTGATGACCGTTTTAACCCCGGAGTTTACTAAATCCAGTTAATTGCGGTTAAAAAAAAATTCCTAGGTGGGCGATCGCTCACCTTTTTCAGTGATCAGCTTCTGAAGGCAAGAGGCAAAAGAAAGAATCTGGCATACTGCCCCAAGGGAAAGACTGGCGATTTTTGCCAGAACTATAGAGAAATGAAATGCTAGAATAAATAGAATTTATCAATTAACTCCTACATGGTCGTTTCCTCGCAACTGCCGAGTTATCAAGATGTGTTAGTGGTGGGATCGGGAGCGGCGGGATTGTATGCCGCACTGTGTTTACCCCCTAACTTAAAGGTGGGTTTAATTACCAAAGAAGATTTAAAAACTGGGGCTAGTGATTGGGCGCAGGGAGGAATTGCGGCAGCCACGTCCCCGGCAGATTCCCCCGTTTTCCATTTAGAAGATACCCTGAAAGCTGGAGCGGGCTTATGCGATCGCTATGCTGTGCAGTTTTTAGTGGAGAAGGCCCCCCAAGCGATCGCTGATTTGCTGCGGTTAGGGGTTAGTTTTGATCGCGCTGGAGACGACTTAGCCCGCACTCTTGAGGCTGCCCATTCCCAGGCCAGGGTGCTGCACGCAGCCGATCGCACGGGGAGAGCGATCGTCAGTACCCTGATGGAAAAAGTGACCGAGCGGCCCAATATTACCATTATTCCCCAAGCGATCGCCCTGAAACTCTGGCTTGACCCGGAAGGGCAACGCTGTCAAGGTATTTGTTTACTCCATCAAGATCATCTCTGTTGGCTGCGAGCGCAAGCAGTCATTCTGGCTACGGGAGGCGGTGGTCAAGTCTATGCCCAAACCACTAATCCCGCCGTTAGCACGGGGGATGGAGTCGCCCTCGCTTGGCGTGCTGGGGCAGTGATTTGCGACCCAGAATTTTTTCAGTTTCATCCCACCGCTTTGACTGTGCCGGGGGCGCCGAGGTTTTTAATTAGTGAGGCGGTGCGGGGCGAAGGAGCGCATTTAATTGATGATCTGGGGCGGCGTTTTGCCTTCGATTACCATCCGGCCGGAGAATTGGCTCCCCGGGATGTGGTAAGTCGGGCGATTTTTAGCCATTTGCAAAAAACCTCCGACGATCCCGCCCATGCCAAAGTATATCTAGATCTAAGACCGATCGAACCGGAGCGTCTGCGTTATCGTTTCCCCAATATTATCCGCATCTGTCAAAAATGGGGCATTAATGTGTTTGAAGATGTGATTCCCGTTGCCCCCGCCGCTCACTATTGGATGGGAGGAGTGGCTACCGATTTAAACGCCCGCACTTCTCTACCTGGCTTGTATGCCATCGGCGAGGCGGCCAGTACGGGTGTTCACGGGGCTAATCGTTTAGCCAGTAATTCTCTTTTGGAATGTATTGTCTTTGCGGCAAGTTTAGCTGCAATAGGTCTGGAGCCAGAAAACTTTCTGGGGGAAAGACCCGAAAAACCCTTAGAAATTGCGGAAAACTGGCAGGAAGAACAGGAATACTGGCAAAAAGTACGGAGGGAATTACCGATTTTAATGTGGGAAAATGCGGGGATTTGCCGATGTCAAAATGAGTTAGAAGCTGCTATCCTACGGGTGCAACATTGGAAACAACAGTTACAATCCTTGAAGATGGGCCAATTTCTCCAGAATCTTCTCCCCGACAAAGGACAATTATTCTTGTGTCCCTCGGTGCAGTTAGAGATAAGAATAGCGATCGAGACATTAAATCTTTTAGACATCGCCGACTTAATTCTGGAAAGTGCCTTATTACGAGCAGAAAGCCGAGGC
Source organism: Microcystis sp. BLCC-F209 (assembly GCF_041928595.1). Taxonomy (NCBI): domain Bacteria; kingdom Bacillati; phylum Cyanobacteriota; class Cyanophyceae; order Chroococcales; family Microcystaceae; genus Microcystis; species Microcystis sp. BLCC-F209. The sequence continues at coordinate 6,730 of NZ_JBHFLL010000033.1, read as the reverse complement.
GGTCACTATCGGGGCGATTATCCAGAAACCGTAGCTAATTGGCAATTCCACACGACTATTCAAGGTCGAACATGGCGGAAAACGCCTGTGCAAGCTTAATTAAGCGAGTTTTTCACAGATAATCCCTAAGCTCTAAACAGTGGACTCTATCCTCGCTCCCAGGAGCCGCGCTATTCGCGCCACGCTCACCGGGAGCTTTTCCCAATCATCCCAGTCTATGACCTATCTCTGGAGTTCAGTGCTTTTGATTTATGGCTTTTAGGCTATCATAACTTTTACCCCCCCCCTAAACAGTTACATTAATTCTATGATCAAACCCAATTTCCCATTGTTGTTAGCTATTGGTGTGAGCATTTGGGGTCATGATTTCCAGGTTTTACCCAAGGCTAACGCTCAAACTCCGCCTAGGTTAGAGAGACCTCAGACTGTGGCCACTTACGATCAGTGGATGAAAGCTGGTTACGAAGCCACAGCCCAAAAAAATTACCAACTCGCCCTAGAAAAATTTCAACAAGCTCTGGCACAACGTCCGAACGATACATTTGCTCAAAATGCGATCGCTAATATGCAGAAGTATTTAGGTCAAACCGCCACGGCTACCGACGCTACCGCCAAAAATGAGACTTCACCGATACCATTAATTGCTGGCTCGGCCCTATTATCCATCGCTTTATTGGGAGTTTTACTATCGCTTTTCTTTCAATACCGTCCCAAGGGCAAAGCCTCAAAACGCCGCAAAAAAACCACTTACGTCAGTCCTACAAACCCACTCGACAACTTTTTTAGGGGCAATGGCAATTCCCTCGATACGGACACCAAAACCAGCAGTGAGATTAATGACAATTGGGAAGATGATTTCGAGCCTTCTTTGCCCGTACAAGCTACCTCCCGGATCCCGAACGCAGACTTAATCCTGAGTTTAATTGAAAGTCTCCGCGATGAGGATCCCCGTACCCGTAGGCGGGCGGTTTGGAAACTGGCACAGATGTCCGATTCTAGGGCAATGCAGCCTTTAGTCGATAGTATGGTGGATGGGGATTCCTACGAACGCAGTTTAACCCTAGAAGCCCTCGCTCAAATCTGTACCCGCTCCCTGCGACCGATGAACCAAGCTTTGGCTATCTCTCTCCAGGATAAAAATCCCCAGGTGCGGAAAAATGCTATTCGGGATTTAACCAGACTCTACGATATCATGTCTCAGATCAGTCAATTAATTTGTCATGCCCTCGATGATTCTGATGAGGAAGTGCAAGAAACAGCACGCTGGGCAATTAGACAGTTAAATCTGCAATTAGCTCCCCGTTTAGATATTGCTCCCCTAGAAACCACCGGTGAACCGGAAGATGATGACGTACAGGATACTTCCTTCACTGAAACCACACCCACTGAGGTGCAAAATTGAGTCGAAAACTGTTATTTCTCTCCACCCCTGTGGGATTTCTGGGTTCGGGGGGCGGCGGTGGCGTAGAATTAACTATTGAGAATCTCGCTCGCACTCTGACCAGGCAAGGCTATCTGGTGCGGGTAGTGGCCCCAGAATCCTCCCAATTGCACGATATTCCCTTAATCACTATAGCGGGCAATGGCCAGATTTCCGCCCAAAGTCAAGGCCGGCAAGCTCCGATTTTAATGCCCGAAAATGCCGTTTTGGCCAATATGTGGCACTACGCCCAACAAGTACACAATCAGTACGATTTAATTGTTAATTTTGCCTACGATTGGCTCCCTTTTTATCTCACTCCTTTTTTTGCCACTCCCGTCGCCCATTTAGTCAGCATGGCTTCCGTTTCTTTGGCGATGGATCATATTATTCAAAAAACCTACCGCAGTTTTCCCCATTTACTCGCTTTTCACACCGTCACCCAAGCAGCAACTTTCTCCCTCTCTCCCCCCTATCGCTGTTTGGCTAATGGTTTAGACGTATCTTTGTATCAGTTTCGCACCGATCCCTCCCCCTGTCTAGCCTGGGTGGGACGGATTGCCCCGGAAAAAGCTTTAGAAGATGCGATCGCTGCTTGTCAACAGTTAGGTGTCCCTTTACGCGTTTTCGGTCATATTTCCGATCCTCTCTACTGGCAAAATTTACAGGATAACTATAGTTTCGATTTAGTCGATTATCGCGGGTTTTTGCCGACTGAGAGCCTACAAAAAGAGCTAGGCGACTGTTTTGGCCTGTTGATGACCCCGCGCTGGGTTGAGGCTTTTGGTAACGTGGCTATTGAAGCTTTAGCCTGTGGTGTTCCCGTAGTTGCCTATCGTCGCGGTGGTCCGGTAGAAATTATTGAAGAGGGAAAAACTGGTTTTTTAGTTGAACCCGATAGTATCGAGGGATTAGTTACGGGAATTAAAAATTTAGACCGGATCGATCGATATTCTTGTCGTGCAGTAGTGGAGCAAAAATATTCCCTAGAAGCTTTGGCAAATCGAGCTATTAATTGGTTTGAAGAAATTTTTACTCGCAGTCAAAAATAAATAGGCTCTCTTGGTTTAGTCCGGTTAAATCTTTATCCCAGAAGGGTTCGGGATTAACCACAGAGACACAAAGAACACAAAGTCAAAACAGATTCGATATTAATTTTGCTTAGTTACTTAGATAAATTTTTCTGCTAGAGTTGATTTAAACCCCGTATTATCTATGGCAAGATTGACCCAAGAATTGTTATGTGACGAGGCAGCTGTCTTCTCAGCTTTGGAATCTCAACATCAAGAATCTTCACTCTACGGTGTTACAGATGGTAAAGCGATCGGAACTTACTTAGAACAAAAGTTTAAACTATATCTAAAGGAAAAATATAATTTTCTTGACGGTAATTCAGCTAGTGGGATTGATTTTCCCGATTTGTTAGTAGATATCAAAGTAACAAGCATGAAACAACCTCAATCATCTTGTCCTTTTAAATCTGCAAGACAAAAAATTTTTGGCTTGGGATATTCCTTAATTATTTTTGTTTATGAAAAGTTAGATGATAGCCTAAATCGTACTGCCAGTTTAAGAATTATCAGGACAATTTTTGTCAGTGCCGAAAGAACAGCCGATTTCCAGATGACTCGTGGTATCCGCAATATCTTAAACAATCAGGGAAACAAAGATGATTTAATTGCTTTTATTTTAGATAAAAACTTACCTGTTGATGAAATGGAAGCAGCCAATATAGCTGATGAAATTCTTGTTCATCCCCCGGGGCAAGGTTTTTTAACTATTTCTAATGCCTTACAATGGAGATTACAATATACTAGGGTAATCGATCTTGCCGGTCAAGAAGAAGGATTAATAGCCATTTATAGAGAGAATTAGTCATGCAAGCTTCTCAGGTTAAAATTGAATATGGAGACTTTCAAACTCCCCCGGAGTTAACCGAAAAAATTTGTCAAAAATTATGGCAAATTCATGTTAACCCCGATGTTATTATTGAGCCAACTTGTGGTATAGGTAACTTTTTAAAAGCGGCCTCACTTACCTTTAAAGAAACTAAAAAAATTCTTGGCTTTGAAATTAATCCTAATTATATCACTCAGATTAATCAAGATCGGCAAATATGCCAAGATCAAAGAATACAAGTTCAACAGAAGAATTTTTTTGATTGTGACTGGTATTCCCTGACTCAACCATGGACAGAAAATATTTTATTTTTGGGGAATCTGCCTTGGATAACCAACTCAAAACAGGGACTTATTAACGGAAAAAATTTACCTCAAAAAAGCAACTTTCAAGGATATCATGGTTTAGATGCCATCACGGGAAAAAGTAATTTTGATATTTCAGAGTGGATGTTAATTAAGCTCATCGAATGTCTTGATCGACGTTCAGCTTATCTGGCAATTATCTGTAAAACGACCGTATCTAGAAAAATTTTAAACTATATCTATACTCACAAAATTCATCTCGTTTACTCGGCAATTTATCCGATCAACACTCAAAAATATTTTCAAGCAAATGTAGATGCTTGTCTTCTATTTTGTCAATTTGATGCTCATTCAGAAAATTACTTTTGTGATGTTTTCAATAGTTTTGAAGAAGGGGAATTTCAGCGCATTGGTTATCAAAATAATATCCTAGTCAGAGATTTAAATGCTTTTACTAGATTAAAATATTTATATCATAAGCATCCTCAAGAAAAATGGCGTTCAGGAATTAAACATGATTGCTCAAAAGTAATGGAATTGCAGTTAGTTAATGGAATTTTTGTCAATGGTTTAAAGGAAGTCGTTGATCTTGAACCCACCTATCTTTATCCTCTTCTGAAAGGTTCAGATGTGGCACAAAATCGCCTAAAAGTTATCAATAAATACATTTTGGTAACTCAGAAGTTTATCGGTGAATCTACAGAAAATATACGCGATATAGCACCAAAAACTTGGCAATATTTAGTTAATCATAAAAATTATTTTCTAGACAGAAAGAGCAAAATTTATCAAAATCAGCCAGACTTTTGCATATTTGGGGTGGGTTCTTACAGCTTCTCTCCTTTTAAAATCGCCATTTCTGGACTTTATAAAAAACTGAATTTTAACCTGATATTACCCTATCAAAATCAACCCGTTATTTTCGATGATACTGTTTACTTCTTAAGCTTCGATGATTTAGATACCGCTCAAAAAACCTTACAGCTTCTCAATTCTTCCCTAGGCAGAGAATTTTATTACTCGTTGATATTTTGGAATGAAAAAAGACCGATAAAAACCCGTATTTTAAATAGTTTAAATTTATCGATTTTAGCCGAGAAGTTGTTATCCTATAAGTAGGCTTTAATTTTAGCTGCGTTAATCTCGCATCCTGCGGGATATTTTATGTTCGGGTTTTCGTCACACACAGGAGTCAATAAGTCAATAACTTTGTCTTGATAATTTACAAAACGATGGGAACCTGAAGAAGAAAAATTACGGGGTTTAACTGGATGTTTACTTTTCCTCTTGTCTTCTTGTTGCTAATTGGTCTAAAATTTCGGCGTGAACTTGGCGAGTAATTGGATAAAAATAGGCAATAATTAAGCTAATGATCAGAAAAAATGCCGGTAAAGGAGCAATTGCTAGACGAATCGCCATTAAAGCACTATCTGGCTGCAGGGGAATTGCTTCTCCTACGATTCTCGGTTTAAAACCCGATGTTTCTAGAGCAATACCGACAAGAAATAACCCTAAAGCTAAACCAATTTTTTGTAAAAGTACCATGAAAGCATAAAAAATACCTTCTCGACGTTTTCCTGTTTCTAATTCGTCCAATTCAATCACATCAGGAACCATTGACCAAGGAATTAAATAGGCCACAGATACGCCAAATCCCGCCAAAACTGCCAAAGCATACATTAAAGTTATTTGTCCTGGTTGGAGCAAAAATAAACCAATTTGGGCAATAATCCAAAATGTCATCCCTAAAAAATAGACTATTTTTTTGTCTAATTTCTGACTAACTGCTTGCCAGAAAAATAACATCACTAAAGCTGTTCCCTGTACCGCTAAAGCGACTAAACCCGATTCTGCTTCCGATAGTCTCATGTAACTGACGACGTAGTAAACCAAAATCGAGGCGGTTAATTGTACTCCTAACCAAGCACAAAGATAGATGCCAATAACGTATAAAAAGGGACGATTACCAAAAACTATTTTTAATTGTTCTTTCAGGGGAATAGTTTCAGTATTATTAGCAGCTTCTCTCTGTTTAATTGCCGCACCATCCCTGAGATGATTTTCAGTTTTGCCATAGTAAAGGGTTAACCCCAAAACTATCCCTTGTATTCCTAATAAAATTGTGGAAGTAGCGATAAAGTCTCTCGGATTTAACCCAATTTTTCCTACTCCATAGACCAAGGAAAGCGCACCGATAACTATAAAAGCAATTGACAAAACTTTTTTCTGAGGAGAATTGAGAATCGCTTTTGCTCCTCGTTCTTGCAAAACTAAAGCGCACCAAATAACTGCTAAAACCGAGATTAAAGCACAAACTACACCTAACAATAAAAAAGCTTGATGGAGATCGTTGGCATAGGACGATGAGACGATAATATAGAGAATTAATGAGAGAATGCTACCTCCGATTGAAAAGGCAAAACGAAAACTATTTAAACGGGTTCTCTCATTATAATCATAAGTTAATTCAGGGGTGAGTGCCTGGTAAGGAAGATTGACTACTGTATAGGTTAAATTAAAGATAATGCCGATAAAAATATAATATAAAAATAGCCATAATTGGTTATTAGTCGGGATTAACCACAGTAAAAAATAACTAATTCCGAAAGGAATCGACCCCAATAACATCCATGGTAAGCGACGACCCCAGATAGTACGAGTTTGATCGCTCCACATACCAATGATCGGATCGTTAATAGCGTCGAAAATTCTCACCACCATCAGCACACTACCAGCTAATCCTGCTGATAATCCTGCCACATCAGTCAGGAAAAATAGCAGGTAAAATACCGAGATATTGGCAGTGATAGCCGGTCCCAAATCCCCCGCACCATAGGCGATTTTTGTGGTTAAATTCAGTCTTTCAGCAGTCAAATGAGCCATAAAAGCAATTATAGAGATTAAAATAAGCTTAACTGTTCTGGGAGCATTTGTAACCTTTGCTAGGGCAGTTGAGGAACTTTAATTTTGGCTCTTCTAGGTTCTGTGTGATCAGTTTAACTTACAATATGATCGATCAATCTTTGTGTCCTTTGTGTCTTTGTGGTTCGTTCCACTCACTCGCCAGCAGGACTGTATCCTAGAATACATTTTACCCACCAAACCT
>NZ_JBHFLL010000329.1:0-9930 GCF_041928595.1 Microcystis sp. BLCC-F209 | reverse complement strand
AATTTTGGGTTTTCCTAGAAATTTATCGGGGTGACTTTTAAACTCCGATGAAGCGGCAAAAAAATGATTGCCAGTTTTTGTCTAATCCTCTTAAAACTTGTTGGGAAACTTTAGCGGGTAAAGCTTGATACTGTTCTGTCTCTTTCATGAGAGAGGCCATCTGATTATAGGTCAAATAGCCATGGCCATAAATGAAGTTTTGTCGGATAAAATAATTGGCTGAGTTGTAGAGATTTTTAGACTGCCAAGATAAATTATCTATCTCAGCCCAAAATCGATGTCCTTTCTTGATAATGTGTCTTTCTGCTACTAACATTATTGTCCGTTGTCTTTTAACTCAGCGTCGGGTTTTGAAGGGTTGTCATCCGTTGTGATAATTGTACCAGAAGGCAATTGATAGCCTGTTAAATTTCCTTGTTTCCACCATCTCCAAGCCGTTCGATAACTTATTCCTGCTTTTTTTGCATAGTCTGATAGTTTCATGTCTATATATTACCATGCCTGACTATATCTGACTATATTTGTATTGAAACTTTACAATACTATGTTCCCGCTCTGGTTTTCGGGCAGCGGAAGCAGTCAATGTCGGTTTTCGTTGTCATCTCCTGAAAACTTCCGTCTCTTTAAGGGGCGATGGCGATTAAAATGGATGAGGATGAACTATCTTAGATGGATGGACTTATGTTATCTTTTTTCCTCCGTTGGTTGATTACCGCCGTCTCTTTATTGATTACAGCGCAAATAGTACCAGGTATAGAAATTAAAAATTTTACCGTGGCTTTGATAGCTGCTGTCGTCTTGGGTTTAATTAATGCTATTGTTAGACCCCTGTTGATTCTTTTTACCCTGCCTTTAACTATTTTGACCCTAGGGTTATTTATTTTTGTGGTTAATGCCATTTCCTTTTCTTTAGCCTCCTATTTTATCCCTGGTTTTCAGGTAGAATCATTCTTTGCTGCTTTATTCGGTTCGATCGTGGTTTCGATCGTTTCAGGAGTTTTAAATAGCATTTTCAGTGACTAAAGTGGGCAAAATTCGCTTGTTTAAAACAGCTTGGCTTACTCTGATTGATTAATTTCTGATCTAGAGACGTTGCTATAATCAACGTCTCTCTATTTTTTTGGGTATGAGTAAATCTCTACTGATTTGCTTTGGCTTTTGTCGTTAAAAATCAGGAAAATTTAATCCCAAGATTTCTATCTCAAGCAGCCAGAGCAAGTTCAATTACTGTTAAAATAACTGGAATTGTTGAGCTAAGTTTAAATAATCTCCAGTCAGTTTTTCTCGATTCTCCTAAACCTTACACCCTGATCACTAAAAATCGATGAAGCAATTAAACTTAGAAGTTGCGGGAAAAAAAGAACGTTTAGATGCTTGGATGGGGTCACAATTGCCCGATTTATCGAGATCGAGACTGCAAAAACTGATAGAACAGGGATATATACAGTTAAACGGTCAAATTTGCACTAATAAAAATACTAAAGTTGCTCAAGGGGATCGCCTAAAGATTACCATTCCCGACAGTCAACCCCTCGAATTAACCGCCGAGGCGATCGAGCTTGATATTCTTTACGAAGACGAATATCTGATTATTATCAATAAACCAGCCGATTTAGTGGTTCATCCGGCCCCCGGCCACGAATCGGGAACCTTGGTCAACGCTTTACTACATCACTGCCCAAATTTAGCCGGAATCGGTGGAGTTCAACGGCCTGGCATAGTTCACCGCCTAGATAAGGATACCACGGGTGCGATCGTTGTTGCCAAAACCGACCAGGCCCATCAACACCTACAGGCACAATTAAAAACCAAAACTGCCCGCCGGGAATACATGGCCCTCGTCCACGGTGTCCCCAAAAGCGAAACAGGTACAATTGATCTGCCGATCGGTCGTCACCGCAGCGATCGCCAAAAGATGGCTATTATTGCCGTGGAAAAAGGCGGTAGAAATGCCGTCACCCACTGGCAAGTCAAGGAAAGACTAGGCAACTACACCTTAATGGAATTTCGCCTAGAAACTGGCAGAACTCATCAAATTCGCGTTCATAGCAGCCACATTGGTCATCCGATTCTTGGGGATCCCCTCTATAGTTCTGGTCGTTCCATCGGGATTAATCTACCCGGGCAATTACTCCACGCCCATCGTTTAATTTTAATACATCCGGTCACGGGAGAGAGCCTAGAAGCGATCGCTCCCTTACCCGCTATTTTCCCGAAAGTTTTAGCTATTTTACGCCAGAGAAACCCCTAGCGCACAAATTGCGGCATAATCTCCGCTGCTGTCCATAATCCGTAGATACCGCGACGATGCAGGGAAACCCCCGCTTTCAGATAACCGAAAGCCGGCCCGCAGACATTAGCCGCCATACTGGTTTCATCGCCTAAAGTGAAGGTATGGGTGGAAATTTTGCCTTCAAAAGTCCGCCCCGTGACCTTAACATTGGTACTTAAGGGCTTTTTCGGGTTGCGCGTATCCACCACACCGCCGACGGAAACCCGATCGCGTCCACAGATTCCAGCCAATTCCAGCATAATATCGTCGGCGTGTTCCATATTTTCGAGGCTGAGAATGCCATTGGTTTTATTTAACAGCATTTCCACTTCCGCGTCACTCATCTGGTGGGCTGTTTCTGGGTCGTAACCGGGTAAATGGGCGATATCTTCGCGAATAGTGGCACGATAAGCCTCCCAGTTGGCGATTCCCACACCAAAGGTGATTTTAACGCTGTGAATCTCTGCATAACTCTGGGCAGCTAGGGCAGCGGCCGCAGTTAACAGTCCGGGGGTAGCACCGCAGCCGGTCATGTAGGTGATGCCGGCGGCTTCTAGGTCTGTTTGTAGTGCTAAGATTTGTGCCATGGCGCTGGTACGTTTGAGAGCATCGACTAAAACCCCGCGCCAACCTAAGCGAATGAAAGTTTTAGCGATATCGGCCATGAAATTGTTAGGTAAATTCGGCAAGGCGAGAAAATAGCCCTCTACGTCGGCAGTTTTGATTAATTCCTCGATACTGTTCTCGCTGAGACTGCCGTAATTTTCCAGATAACCGATCGAACCCCGGTCATGATAAATTTTGTTACAGGTATTGACATCTAGACCGTCTTTGTGGTATGCAAAACCGGCTTTATCGGCGGCGGCAGTCCAAAGCATTTCCTGTTTGGGGGCGAGAATTCTAGCGGCAGCCTGTCCCAAACCACCAAAACCTAAAACACCAATCCGAAGGCGATCGCTGGCTGTTTGTTTATTCATATCTCTTCTGATTCCTATAGACAAAATTCTATGATCTCGGCGGTCGTTGTTCGCCGTTGCATCTCCTTTATTTTCAATTTATCGCTTCAGGTCGTCTTTTTTGTGTAGTTTTGTTAAATTATGCCCTCCGGGGACAGGTTCGCCCTTGACGGTAAAGAAAAGTTACGGGAAACTTACAAAACATGAAAGTGGTTGGTAGAGATAATATAAAGTTTTGCTAAAATTTTAACCAGATTGCTACGATTAGCAAACTATCGTAAATTAAAACGATAGGGAGCTTTGCAAACCCCAGATCACGCCGAGAAGACCTATGAGCATGGAAAGCCTAGAGTTTATCATCTATCCCGATGGTCGCGTCATGGAAAAGGTGACAGGCATAGTCGGTTCATCTTGTCAAGAGGTGACGGCGGCGATCGAGGCACAACTCGGGCAGCTGATGTCTCAAGAGAAAACCTCGGATTATTACCATCAAACCGTCAGCCAGTCAGAGAAAGTCAGCAACGCGGCCACTTTTAGCGACTGGTAATTTTTCATCTTTCCCGATCCCTTTATTTAAGCCACTGAAAAACCATGTCACACTTTAGCAATATCAAAACCAAAATCCGCGATCTATCCTACCTAAAAGCCGCCCTGAGCGATATGGGGATGGAATGGAAAGAGGGTTCCCACCCCGTCAAAGGTTATCAAGGTCAAACTTTAACCGCAGAGGTGGTAATCGAGCAAGATAACAATTACGATATCGGTTTTCGCTGGAATGGTAACGAGTACGAGTTAGTTGCCGATTTGCAATACTGGCAACAACCCCTAACCGTAGAAGGATTTTTAAGAAAAGTAAATCAAGGTTATGCCTACCACACCATTCTGGCAGAAACTGCTAAACAGGGTTTTCAGGTGGCAGCACAGGAAAAAAATACTGATGGTTCTATTCGTCTAGTGGTACAACGTTGGAGTGCCTAATGGCTGATTTTTCTCCCGAACGCTCTGGTTTTGAACCAGAGTTAGGGGGATTCCTAAGAGATTCCCCCGATCGCACTGGTTTTGAGCCTGAATTGGGTGGTTTACAGCGCCAGAAAGCGGTTTACGTCGATGAGGTCACTTGTATTGGTTGTAAACACTGCGCCCACGTTGCCCCCAATACCTTTTTTATTGAAGGCGAATACGGTCGCTCTCGCGTCTATAATCAGGACGGTGACGAAGAAGAAATTATTCAAGAAGCGATCGAGACTTGTCCAGTTAACTGTATTCACTGGGTTAATTATAATAATTTGCAATTCCTTGAGGAAGAACGCAAACATCAAGTGATTAAACAGTTAGGTTTTCCTCAGATTCACAAGAAATTTAGCCCCGCAGATTTAGATATCTAGGGTGGATAGGTGCAGCCTCATCCACCCATTATTTCCTAGAAGTCATGGCAGCGGTTCTCGATCGAATCTGCTACAGTTCTCAGGGGAAATAATCCTATCTCGGATTTTAACGACAATGAACACCCAACTGATTGATTCTCTCGCGCGAATAATTCTCTCTCTCTCCGAGGAAGAAAGAGAGTTACTGAATCGAAAAATTGAGAGCGAACAACGGGAAAATTTGCAGATTAACGCTCAAATTTTGGATTTAGAAACCCGTATCAAGCAATACGAAAATCAATATCGCATGAGTTCGGAAGAATTCTATCCTAGATTTCGTTCCGGTGAGCTAGGGGACGCTATGGATTATTTCGAGTGGAATGTTTATTATGAAATGCTATTGGCAGCTAGAAAAGAGATAAGTTTACGATCAAATTAGATGGAGATAGCCGATTATATTCCCCTAGTTAAAAGGAAATTATCCGAGAGTTCGATCGTAAACTCTTTTACGATTACTGATGAAAGAATTTTATTCGATCGAGGCTATTTCCGAGCGAGAGTCCTTCGATTTCAGGACAACAGCCTCAAATTGACGTAAAGCAAGACTAGAACCTTGCTTCCAGCCTAATTCTACATAATAGGGTAAAAGTTTCTTGATATTTATATCGGGAAAGAGACGACTATTTTCCCTTTCTTGATAACCGTCTTCTCTGAACAGATATATTTTTAATTCTTCCCGACGATAAACCCACAATTCGGGGATTTTTAGCAATTGATAGGCTCCTACATCAGTCAGGGAAGTAAAATCCACTTCTATAGCTAAATCGGGAGGAGGATCAACAGTTAAATCAATTCTCTCTTTGCCTAAAATTGCCTGTCTATTATCAATATAAAAACAAGTATCTGGCTCTACTCCCGCTTCTCCAGGCATTTTCAAGGTAATGGGATCAAAACATTGCCAGTCTTTACCTTGACGACGGAGGATAATTTTTACTAAATCCCTTAATGTATCAACACGATTGCCATGACTTGGTAAAGGAGACATAAGCCGAATTTCTTGCGTTTTGCGATTAAAATAGAGTTTGGGATAGGTTTTTTGGAGACGTAAACTCAGCAATCTTTGGTAATCTTCCCAAGTCTGATGGGGAAAAATAACTTGACTGCCCGGAGATAAAGATAAAGTATTTTCGTTGACAGTAATTAGTAACATTTTGGTAATTATCCTTGATTTTTTCCTGTGAGATTTAACTAATTTCGCTCTGGCAACCAATGCCTATCAAGCATTTGTTCGAGAGAATAGGGACAATTTAGAGGGAAATTGTGAGGAGATATTTCAGTTTTTTGCCCGACAATAAAAACGGCATCTTGATAGATTTTTTCTTGGTTATCTAGGAGATATTTTTCTAAATTTGTGCTTAAATATCCATTTAGCTGAACTCTAAAAGTGGCTATTTCTCCTTGCCAATGGCGATGATTTAATTCAAATTCTTCTGACCAATATTGCCACAATAAAAGATGAATAATTATCTGTCTTAAAAAACTCTCAACTCGATTTTTATCCAGTTTGCTCAAAGCCTCCAACTCCTCGATTAAATGTTGAATATCCAACTCAGCTAGACGATTTTCCTTGAGAAGTTTAATTGTTTCAGTTAACCAGAGATGTTCATCTTGTTCGTAGAGAAATTGTAACTGATTTAGCCAAGGATCTCTTTTCATATTTTTTTGGCTGAGGAGACTTCTAAAACTGCTTTCGGGTAGGCAATGCGTTGATGGTGGAATTGTTGCCAAACTTGCACAAAAACCTCGGCAATAATTGGTAATTCCTCCTGACGAATACCACTATCTACTAATTGTTGATCGCGCCATCGGGCCTGAAAAATCTTTTTGATCATATCCATGGCTTGTTCTGGGGATGCCTCCTTCAGCGATCGCAAAGCGGCCTCGCTACTATCGGCTAACATGACGATCGCCGTTTCTCGCGATTGGGGAATCGGACCATCGTAGCGAAAGACCGCCTCATCGACGAATTCTTGACCATTTTGGGCGGATTTTTGCAAAGCTTGCTGATAAAAATAGGAAATTAAGAGATTACCTTGGTGTTCGGGAATAAAATCGCGGACGACTCGCGGTAAACCGTGTCTGCGGGCCATGACTAACCCTTCGCTAACGTGCTTTTTAATAATCTCGGCGCTGACATAGGGATCATTAATTTCATCGTGTTTATTCGGGCCACCCATTTGATTTTCAATAAAACCGAGAGGATCGTGCATTTTCCCGATATCGTGATAGAGAGTTCCCGTGCGAATTAATTCCACATTACAGTGCAGTTTTCGGGCGGCCGCTTCAGCTAAACAGGCGACAAAAAGGGTATGTTGAAAAGTCCCCGGTGCTTCCGTGGCCAAACGTTTGAGCAAACTACAATTAGGATTGGACAACTCCACCAGACGAATGGGAGTGACCACATCGAAACAGCGTTCCAAATAGGGGGATAATCCTAGGGCGATTACCGTCCAAGCTATTCCCGATAGACCATAGACGAGGGCCGTGGGTAGTAGAGTATAGATGATCGTGCTGGCCGTGGCGCTAACGATTAGGTAAGTGAGCAGATAAACACCCCCTTGGCTGACTCCGATTCCCATCCCTAGCAGCGATAATTCATCCCTAGAACGCAATTTTCCCGCTATCATAGCCGCTAATAGTCCCCCTATCGTCCCGGCGATTAAATCGGCGCTGATACCTTGGATGCTGAATAGGGAAAGACCGGCAGTTAAGAGGACTTGGGTGACGGCCAGAGTCGGGCCGTAGAAACTGCTGACTAATAAACCCACGGCTGCCAGATTGGTAAAGGGAATATTGGCGATCGCTAGGATCGGTGTGGTAAAACTTAGTAAACCCAAGAGAATAAAATCCCGGTGACGCAGAGGCCGATGGAGACGCTGGGCAACGAGGCAAAAAGTCCCGATCGCGCTGGTGACAAGGATTGCCGTTGACCCTAAACCCATCCAGTTAATGCCCCGTTCGCTCAAACCAAAGCCATCGATGAGAACAAACTGAGCTTGAGTAATTGTTTCGCCTGCTTTAACGATAATTTGACCTGCTTGAGCGTCAGACATAACCATATCTACCGCTTCCACCGCTTTAGTGGCTTGTTCTTTGGTTGCCTCCCGATCTTCTATCAGGTTCGTTTGTCCCTCCAGGGCTGCCAGAAGGATATTTTCGGCTAAAGACTGCTGGCGACCAGTTAGGCGATCGCTGCTAATCTGCACGGCGATGGTATCCTGTAGGTGACTGGTGGAAATCCCCGGGGGAATGCCTTGCACCCAAATCCGGCGCCCCGCTTGCAGGATGGCTTTTTCTAGGTTTTGCCACTCTCGATCGCCCATTTGGGCCACTGTGATCAGATCGGCATATTTGAGTTTATTTAAGCTGGAATGCCGATAATTTTGGCTGGTTTGCTCCTTTATTTGCCGTAATTGCTCCAATCGATCGATAAATTGCTCAAAGCTTCCCTTCGTCACGCGCTGACGATAGGCTTGGATTTCGCTAACAGCATATTCCTGCTCTTTTGTCAAGAGGTTTGTAAAAGATTCTTCATAGTTGAGGCGGCTCTGTAGAGTTGACCATTGAGGGGCAGAAAAGGTGAGCAGCGTTTCCATTGTGGCGTTGGAAATAGTCCTGCCCATTAAAATGGAATTTTTTCGCAAAATTGGGCGAATTTGACTTAATTGCCCTAAAGTGTCCTGCAGCGATCGCTCGATCTGGTCGGTGGTTTGGGGGTCTCTTTTCAGCCGGGGAAGCAGTCCAGCCCGAATTTTTTGGCGTTTGAGGTCGGTGGTTTCTTGGTCTTGAAAACTGGCATCTTCGGGGGCGATAATTGTGACGGGGGAAATAGTTCCGACGGCCAATTTCGGCTGATTATAGAAACGATAACCGACCACGCTAGTCAGACAACCGACGGTAAACAGGAAGATTAACGGTCGTCGCAGTTTACCCAGGGAGTAAGAGCGAGATTTTCGGGCAGAATCAGTAAAAACAGTGAAAGAATGCAGAAAATGATTCATAAATTCCAGCTAAATTCTATAAACTGCGCCACCATGCCCAGAGGAAAAATACCAGCAATTTGGTTGTGTGTTCCCTTTTCTATTGTAAGGACTCCCTGTGCAAAAAAATTTTTTCTCGAAAGGTAAGCTAAGCTGCCCGCGCATTTAAATTGCTTGTTGAGATAAGGCACTCATGCAAGAGGCAAAAGGGAAAAGAGACAATAAATAATCGGTTTTTAATAACCGGATTTAGTATAACCTATCCCTGCGTCTTCATCGGCCCGCATCCTGTAGGGGCGAAGCATTCGGGCAATAACCTATTGCTGAAACCGTAGATTTTCTATCCGAATGCTTCGCCCGTACTTTTTCAGCACAGAAAACGGGTTTCTCCGAGAAACCCGTTTTCTACTCATGGACACCCCCCCTTATCAATGGGGGCAGGGGGGATCGACACCCCCCTTATCAAGGGGAGCAGGGGGGATCGAACCCAAATAACCACATTTAGTATAACTCCTAAACTAATACACTTGTTCTATAGTATGCCCCAAAAAATTCTGGAAAAGGGAATGAGGGAAAAAAAAGGGAAAAAAAGAGAAAAAGGGTTACAGGGTCCTCCCAGCACCGCACACCACCCGAAAACCGTAGTTGTCGAAGGTGACGCGGCGGTAGTTATTGATGCGGTAAGCGGAACGGCAGCTAGAGGGATAGTCGCACCAAGAACCGCCCCGCAATGGAGAATAATTATCATTCCCATTTTTTGTCCAAGCACTGCCATCCGTCGGCGCAACATGATAATTATCGTGCCAAGTATCGGCGCACCATTCCCAGACATTGCCGTGCATATCGTACAACCCAAAGGCGTTAGCTACCTGAAAATAGCCCACTGGGGTTGTTTTACGTCGATATCTTCCTGTGGGTTCATCGGCATAAGTTTCAGTAGCTCGATAGTTAGCTAAATCTGCCGTTATCGTTTCCCCAAAATGAAAGGGTGTTTTTGTCCCCGCTCTACAGGCATATTCCCATTCTGCCTCACTCGGTAGCCGATACTCCCGTTTTGTTTCCCTTGATAGTCGTTTACAGAATTCCGTTGCTTCATACCAGTTGACTCTTTCTACGGGTAGCTCATCCCCTTTAAAGTGAGAAGGGTTTGTCGGTTTGTCGGGAGCATCTCACTTATGCAATGAGTATTAATACTTATAGCAGTCAAAAACTAGAAAATCTTCAACTTGATCACAAAGAGAAATGAGATTATAATAGTTATAACTTACAATTCAGAATAGCTCTCGATGGGAGGAATA
>NZ_JBHFLL010000328.1:0-34243 GCF_041928595.1 Microcystis sp. BLCC-F209 | reverse complement strand
AAATCCTTATCTGGCAAAAGATTTAACTGATTAGCTCGCTCTAGATCAAAAACAATTGACAAAAATCGTCCAATGTCTTTCTCTATAAGGGTTCCATCTCTTATAACCCCCGTCCATTACATAACACAAACCGAAGAACCTGAATTATGAAGTGGGATAAAAATAATCTCCCGACTCCTGACTCCCGACTCCTGACTCGGAGAATACTGTCTCCTAACCCAATGTTGGCTAAAGATAAGCAAAAATTATTGATTGACTCCAAAAGCTTGAGAATATTTAAATTAACATTCCGCAATATTTATAAATTCTTAAGAATTAATTGAGAAAGATTTTTATTTAACAACGATGTTGTAATGGTTACAGCGATTTGATAGAATTTCATAGTGGGTTATTTTGTGCTTTTTTGGGCAGCAATGGCTGAAACCTTTGCCACACCTAGAAGGTGATCCTAATTAAGACGGCTAAATTAGTCAATTTCAGTCATAACGATGATCTTTTTTTTGTGTAGTTTTATTGCAAAAAAAAAGTTTTTTTGACAAAAAGCACAAAGTATGAATTATGAATTATGAAGTGGGGAAGTGGGGAAGTGGGGAATTTCAACTAAAACCCTAAAACCCTAAAACCCCATCACCCTATCACCCTATCTCCTGGCTTCTAACCGGACAAAAAACTTTTTGCCGCAAACCCTAAGTTAAATAAGCGATAGTTACCCCCGAACCGCCCTCATTTTGGGGTGCTAATTGAAAGCGTTTTACCTGGGGATGACGGGATAAAAAATCGTGAACACCTTGACGCAATTTCCCCGTACCTTTACCGTGAATAATCCATAATATGCCCGATGAGGTGGCTCTGATGATCGCCTGTTCGATATCCGTTTCTGACTCTGCCACCCTGGAACCGCGAATATCGACGGTATTATTAGCAGTACGAATTAAAGGAGTCTCCTGGGGTTTTGTGGGAGTTTGAGGCAAATTTTTGGCAGGTTTTGGCACAGTTTCCACTTTTTGACCATCCAAAGACTCAATCTGGTCTAAGGGTAGGGTCATCTTCATCATACCGAAACGCAGGGAAATCTCCTCTGATTCTGGTGAAATTGCTAAAACTTCGGCAGTTTGTCCCAAATTGGGCAAGCGTACCCTTTCCCCCACTTGCGGACGATAATTAACCTTAGTTTTTTCCGTTTTTGGTAATAACCTTTCTGCGATCGCAGTTAACTCCTCTGTGGCTTTTTGGGCATCTTTACCAGTTTTTGTTCCCGCTTGCAATCGGCGAATAACCTCATTAATCTCTGCTTTTGCCGATAATAAAGCTTTTTGTATCTCCTGCTCTTGATAACGTTTTAATTCTCGCTCTCTCTCCTGTAGAGAATTAGCCCGCGTGGACACTTCTGTATAAAATTTCTCCGTTTGTTGGAGTAATTGACTAGCTTCTTGAGCTTTTGACTCCTGTTCCCGTCTTTGCGCTTCCAAACCAGCAATTACTTGATTTATCTCCTCCGATAACCCCCCCAGATGATTTCTCGCTTCGGCCACAATTTCGGGATTCAATCCCAAACGCTGGGCAATAGTTAAAGCATTAGAACGCCCCGGAATGCCCCATAATAGTCGATAAGTGGGGGAAAGAGTGCGATCATCAAACTCTACCGAGGCATTTTCAAAGCGAGAATCTTGATACTTTAACGCTTTTAATTCCCCGTAGTGAGTGGTAGCCACCGTCAGTAAACTATGATCGGCGAGGTATTGTAAAATAGCGATCGCTAAAGGACTTCCCTCGGCCGGATCCGTACCTGCTCCCACCTCATCGAGTAAAACCAAGGAACGAGAATTTAAAGCCGCTAAAATGCGGACAATCCGGCGAATGTGACCCGAAAAAGTCGATAAACTCTGTTGTAAAGACTGTTCATCCCCGATATCGGCTAAAACCTGATCGAACCAGGGTATCTCTACCGGTTCCCGCGCTGGAATAAACAGGCCCGCTTTCGCCATTAAAGCCGCTAATCCGAGGGTTTTTAAAGTAACGGTTTTTCCGCCGGTATTTGGTCCGGTGATGGCAACAACGCGAATTTCTGGGCTAATCTGCACATTTATCGGTACGACCTCCCCCCCCTGTTCGTGGTGTTTTTGCCACCAGAGCAAAGGATGACGCAAATTCCGTAAAGTAATCGTTTCCGAACCATCGATAAAGTGGGGGGGATTACCCTCTAACCATAAACTGTAACGGGCTCTGGCGGTGGCCAGATCGAGCCTAGTAGCGATCGCTAGTAAATATTCTAAGTCCTCAAAGGCTTCGGCGATCAGATTACTTAACTGCCGCAGGATTTTTTCTTCTTCGATTTGTTCCAGACGACGATATTGCCGTAGTTGATTGCCTTGGTCAACGATAGAGTGAGGTTCAATGTAAAAAGTTGCCCCTGTGCTGGAAGTATCGTGAATTATCCCCGGTATTTGCTCTTTTTGCGCTGCTTTGACGGGAAGCACCCAGCGCTCGCTTCTTTGGGTAATCACCGCTTCTTGGATAGCACCGCCCTGTTTTTGCATGATATCCTGTAATTTTCGGTAAATTCGCTCTCTAATCACCTTCATTTGTCCCCGAATTTCCCGTAATTGGGGACTAGCGCGATCGGATATCCGGCCATCTTCATCGATACAACGGTGTATCTCCTGTTCTATCTCTGGATAGGTGCGAATTTCGGCTACTAACTCTTTTAAAACTGGTATATCTTCCTGTTCATCAATTAAACGCCGTAAACGTCGCACTCCGGCTAAAGTCGTGGCAATATTTAAAAGTTCCTGTCCCGATAATAACCCCCCCAGATGCGCCCTTTCTAGAGCATCGCCGATGTCGGTAATCCCATCAAAGGAAAGACGACTATCTAATTTTTGTTCTAAACTATAAACTTCTTTGGTTTGGCAGAGTAGGTTTAAACTTTCCTCTTTGCTTTCCGGTAACGGCAATTGACGAATCGCAATCGCACCTAGTTTAGTCGCTGTAAAAGTAGCTAGGTGTTGACATAGCCGCGGCCATTCCAATAATTCTAGGGTTTCGTCTTGAATCAATTTTGTAGTTTTTTATAATACGCTTTGTATTTCTAGTCTAACCGGATTTGGTCTGATTTTTACAGGAGTCATTTCAGTCAACAGTAATCAGTCAAGGGAAAAGACAGCACTGTTACTCGCACCTAATACCTGTCACTTAACAATCCCGCCAATCTGTTGACTATCTAAATTACTCGTTAAGACTGCACTGGAGTGCCGGAGTTGGGAGCAGGGAGAGGAAGTTCGAGCATTTGTACTAAAATTTCTAATACGCAGTTTAAATTCAGTACAGCTTATAATATTAGGTCGAGTTCTACTGATAACTGATAACTGATAACTGATAACTGTATCTAAATTCCTTTCTGGAGAGAGAATTGCACCTGTTTAAATTCTTGTTTTAAACGTTGTTTGAGTTTGTCGGGGATGGGACGGGAACCGTAGGCGGTATAATAACCAGCTAGAGAGTTTAAGGCTGTTTGCATAGTAGTGAAAGAACGCAAACCCCCGGATTTTTTATCTCGTCGGTAGAGGGAGATGTAATCGTTGATTTGTTCCTTTGCTTGCGACTCAGCTGCCGCTTTATTCGGGTCATCTTTGACTAAATCAAGGGCTGTGGTTAAAGTTTCAATCACCGTCAGGGTATCTTTTCCATAATTGCCCGTTAACCCCGAACTACTAGAACAACCCATCAATCCGATGACAAGGACGAGAACCAAAGCTAATAAGCGAGAAATGTAAGGTTTTAGAGACATATTTTCGATACCATAAGTTAATCCCAAGTCACCTTATCCTATCAGGAAACCGTGACCAGTTCCCCAGGAGAGTCAACCTGCTGCAAAAATCAGGGGTCAACTGGGGGGTAAATAGCCCAAATCTAGGCTTTTTTGGCTTTAAAAGCCCTATTTTTGCCTAAAAGTTGCGATGCCATCAACCCGGAGTGAGTTGATTCTGAACTAATTCCAGCCGCGATAAGGCGCTGGTGGCGGTTTCCCGAAGGTAGATATCCGCTGTTTCATCATTGGCTATGGCTGTCAATACCTCTTTAGATAGATTATCTGGAATCGAACTAACAGCATTAATTATCGACACGGCTAACCCCAAATTCTCCGTATTTTGCAACACTTCCAATAAACTATCCAATGCTGGAACCCCAACCACTCCCAGGGCCATAGCTGCGGCGATATGTACCACTGGATTCGCGTCTGCTAGTGCCGTTTTTAAACCCGCGATTCCCGCCTCTGGAAAGGGGACATCGGGATAATTTACCGCTACCTGGGCCAAGGCCTTGGCACAACTACCGCGCACGGTGACATTATCGCTATTGAGTAACCCTACCAGCAAAGGGGGAACCGTATCCACACCGATCGCGCCTAGGGCTTTGACGGCGGCCCGGCGATAGGTCGTATCCTCTTCATCTAAAATGGCCATTAGGCGATCAATCGTGGTTTCGTCGCGAGTTTCCACCAATTCCCAGATTGCCTGTTCCCGTAGGTGCGGATTGGGGTGCTTTAACTGCTCGAATAAAGATTCTTGGGACATGGTGCTGTTAAAAAGTTCTGTGGGTAGGGGTTGGGGGGTGTGGGGTGTGGGGTGTGGGGTGTGGGGTGTGGGGAGAATAAATAAAAATAATCTCCTGACTTCTGACTTGAAAGAGGGTGTAGGGTGTAGGGTGTGGGGAGAATAAATAAAAATAATCTCCTGACTTCTGACAACCGAGGGCCAAAAATCTGCCAATAACCGAGGGACTCCTAGTTATTCGCTTACCCCCATGATAGGCAAACAATTAACTGCGAGTCCCCCAGTAGTGAACGAGATCGATATCTGTCTCTAGGAGAGAGAATTGATCACATAGTCGAGAAGGGCATTATACTCGGTGAGAGCTTGAGCGGACATATCACGAGGAGCGCAACCGCGATTACGAGCGAAGCTGAGAGCTTCTACATAGGGGGCGGTGGGTAATCCCAAGGCGCGATAAACTTCCCGTTGTCCGGCAATACCCCATTCATCGAGGGGACCGGTGCCACCGACGACTAAACAGTAGTTAACCAGACGTAGGTAGTGTTTGATGTCCCGGAGACACTTTTCTTTGAAAGTATTGGTAGAGTTCGCTTGGCCGGCTTCGTTTAAGTAGGGATACTTTTTGATGCAAGCATCATAGGCTTCTTTGGCTACAGCGTCGAGGTTGCCAGCCAGTTTTTCGGCGGCTTCCAGACGAGCGGTGGCCCGTTGGATAGAGCCTTGTACGGATTCTAGATCGGAGGTGCTGGGGAAACGTCCAGCCGCATCAGCAGAAGCAACGGCAGTAGTAATTACTGATTTCATGTCTTTACTATTTTTAAGTTTGACTTGAGTGAAGAAATTAATTGGCTGATTTTTGCGTAAATAACAGCCAGAAAGCGAGTTTTAGTCTCGTTTTAGCTGAGAGCGGCAATAACTCGATCGAAATAGCTGCTCGCTTCTGCCACTAAGCTGGCGCAACGATCTTCCACAACGGGGGAACCCATTTTGCGAAGTTTAGCACCGGCGAATTTTTCGCTGGGGGTATCTTGAATGTGGGCGGCGGCTTGCGCTTTCATGATCGCTACGGCACGAGCGGCGGATTGTAGGGGTACACCTAAAGCGGTGTAGGTTTCTTTCAAACCGTTTAAGCAACGATCTTCGAGGACGGAAGCATCGCCGGCGAGCAGTGCGTAGGTGACATAGCGTAAGATGATTTCCGCATCACGCAGACAGGCTGCCATGCGACGGTTGGGGTAACAGTTGCCACCAGCTTGAATTAAGCCAGTATTTTCGCAAATCATCCCGGCAACGGCATCGGAAACCATACAACTGGCGTTACTAGCGATCGCATTAACGGCATCAAGACGACGGTTGCCCTGGGCGATGAAGCTACGGAGCGCGTTTAAGTCGGCACCACCGATGGCAGCGGTTTTACTATCGGCGGTTACTACCGCTCTGGAAAAAGCGTCAAGCATGAAGCTCTCCTCAAATTGAGATGAATAGAAGGGGTTTTAGGGTCGATCCAGATTGGACTTTGCGATCGATTAATCTAGAAGATAAAAATTCGCCGTTGCTTTCGTCCCGTTTCTGAGAAAGAAAGTTACATTTTGTAATCTTTTGGCCGCTCAAGCTGGAACTAGGGTGACATGGGCAGTTTAACGGTAAAGCTTGTTCCCTTACCCACTTGGCTATCTAGGGCGATTTCGCCACGGTGGAGTTGGACGCATTTTTTAACCACTGCTAACCCCAATCCCGTGCCGATAATATTTTCCACATTCTGACCCCGATAAAAGGGTTCATAGATCCTGTCTCTATCTTCCTCGGCAATGCCGATCCCGTGATCCCGGACTTGAAAAACAATGCGATCGCTATCTTTCCCCAAAATCAAACTAATCCCTGCTCCCGTGGGGGAATATTTAATCGCATTTAAGAGTAAATTACTTAAAATCGAGTAGAGCAGTTTCTCATCTAGATAAGGACGGCTCATCAATCCCTGACTGACAAATTTAATCGGTGTATTATTTTTATTAATAAATTGAAAATCCTCGACTAAATTTAAACAAAAAGCTTCAATATCGAGCGGTTCTAGTTGACATCTTAGATTTCCAGATTCTGCCCTTGTTAAAATCAAAATATCTGTTAAGAATTGATTCATTAGCTTGACAGAAGACTGGATCCTGTATAGGTTTTTTCTGCTCGACTGATCTGCATCTTTTAAGCCGTTTTCTAATAACTGCGAGGCGGAAAAAATCACGGTCAAAGGGGTTCTGAACTCATGGGATATCATGGAAAAAAGCTGAATTTTTAGGTCAGAAAGTTCTTTTTCCTGTAGTAATAGCCGGTGAATTTCCTCACTTTTTTGTTGCCGTTTCTCTTGCCAAAAAACCAAGAGATAAACTCCGCAAATAATCCCAAAACTGATAAAAGTTCCCAGTAACCCCAACAGAGAATTTTCGCTAATACTATCCCTAGAACTAGCGATGCTACTTCTTAAATTCCTTTTCTGACTAGCTTGTAAATAGGTAAGAAGATTTTGAAACTTATCCCGGACTTCGACACTTTTAACCGTGATTACATCTTGAGAAATATCATCGGATTGATCGAATTTATAGGTAGCGATCGATTGATTAAATAAAGCAATTCGCCGATACATTAAATCCCCGATCTGAGTGACCATTTCCCGCTCGAAATCCGTGCCGTTTTCTAATTGTTTGGCTAGGAGTTGCCAGTTAGATTGCATCAAAGCGATCGCCCGATGATGACGGCCTAATTCACTGGGGCTGCCAGTTTTGATATAATCGCGTCTTCCCGATTCGGCCACCGCCATGTTAGCGTAAAGATTAGCGAGATTATCGATGATCTCGTAGGTAACTTCCACCTCGGCAGCGCGCTGACGCAGGGCGAGGGTATTGCGATAGGAAACTAGGCTAATAGTTCCCATCAATAAGACAGTTAGCCCGAAACCTCCCGCGATCCATTTTCCTTGTTTGAGCCAATTCATCAGCAGTTAACTGACACTATTTCCAGCTTACTCTATCTAAATGGAGCAAGAGGACTCCCGTTAAATTTCTCCTTAATTAAAAATATACCAGAAATTAACGGGAGATGAATTGCCCCCAGAATCTAAACTAACGCGACAGTGTTTCCTAATAAGGAAAGGCTTGATTCTCAAGGTATGTATGAGCTTGACATATTTAAGCGGTAAGTGTTATACTGAAAAGATAGCACAGATGGGGTCAGGCTGATGTTAAATGTTTTAAAAGTGAGAATATACCCAAACAAAAAACAGGAACTAGCCTTAGCTAAAAACTTTGGTTGCGTCCGTTTTGTTTGGAATTACTACTTAAATAAAACTAACAATCAGTACCTAGAGACTGGTAAAGGAATGACCTACTGTGACATGGCAAAAGACCTTACCCAACTCAAGAAACAACTGGATTTTGAATGGTTAGCTGAGGCTACTGCCGCTACCTTGCAGCAATCATTGAAAAACTTAGAATCTGCTTTTAAGAACTTCTTCTCAAAAAGAACAAAATTCCCTAAATTTAAAAGTAAGCACAAAAAACAATCAATCCGTTATCCTGAAAGTTGTTCAATTAGAAATAAGGGAATTAAGCTACCTAAATTAGGGGTTGTAAAAGCTAAGATTTCTCAAGTAATAAATGGTAAGATTAAATCCGTAACTGTTTCTAAAACCAGTACAGATAAATATTTTGCTGCCATCTTGTTTGAGATGGATGACTCAACAACCATTGAAAAACTAAAAATATCAGGGATAGACCTAGGTTTATCTTCTTTAGTTACGGTTTTTGATGGTGAAACAACCTACAAGATTGACCCAATCAAACCTACCAGAAAATATGCTAAACGTTTAAAGCGGAGACAACAAGCATTGTCTCGTAAAGCCAAGGGGTCTAATAATCGCCAAAAAGCCATTAAGGAGGTAGCCAAGGTTCACGAAAAGATAGCAAATACTAGACAGGATTTTCTTCATAAACTCTCCAGAAAGTTATGCGATGAAAACCAAATCGTTGTAGCCGAGAATCTGAATATTAAAGGGTTAGCAAGGACTAAATTAGCCAAATCAATACATGACGCTGGTTTTGGTATGTTGCTTAATTTCTTGGATTACAAGCTAGAAAGAGAGGGAGGAAAACTTGTAGAAGTTGACAGGTTTTATCCGAGTACAAAACTCTGTTCTTGCTGTGGATTTAAAAAAGATTTATTGACTCTCAGTATTCGTGAATGGATTTGTCCAGAATGTAAGACGCAGCACGATAGAGATGAAAACGCCGCCAAGAATTTAAGGGAAGAAGGTATGAGAATACTGTCAACAAATACCGATGGACAGTCGGAATTTCAAGCTTGGGGAGAAACTGTAAGACTCGTTGGTACTTGTACCGAAAAGCGGGTTTCTGTGAATCAAGAATCCCCCGTCACAGCGTCAGCTTAACGGCGGGAGTGTCAACTCTAGACCATGCGAATTTTAGTAGTAGAAGATGATATGCAACTAGCCGAGATTTTGCGAGAGGCATTGAGCGAGCGACAATACGTTGTCGATGTGGCTAGAGACGGAGAAGAAGGCTGGAATTGGCTAGAATTAGGCAAATATGACCTTTTAGTTCTCGATGTCACCCTGCCCAAATTAAGCGGAACTTTGCTCTGTCAACGTCTGCGACGAGCGGAATCCCATCATCCCGTCTCTGCTAATGCCACCGTTCCCGTCCTATTATTAACCGCAAGGGACACGGTAATCGATAAAATTGACGGATTAGACGCAGGGGCCGATGATTATGTCACTAAACCCTTCGATTTGGGCGAATTAATGGCGCGGATTCGGGCCTTGATCCGACGCGGCAGCAGCACCAGCAGTGTTTTATTATCTTGGGGGGGTTTGCAGTTAAATCCCAGTACCCACGAGGCCAGTTATAACGGTCAATTTCTTTCCCTCACCCCCAAGGAATTCGCTCTCTTAGAATTACTTGTTACCCATGGGCGCCGGGTCTTAAGTCGATCGGGTATTATTGAGCGAGTTTGGTCTTTGGACGATTCTCCGGCCGAGGAAACCGTTACTTCCCATATTCGCGGTCTTCGTCACAAGCTAAAATCCCTCGGTGCGCCGGAAGACTTTATTGAAACCGTTCACGGTCTTGGTTATCGTTTAAAGTAATAAGCTGTTTTGAATCTAAATTGCATATTCGATTTTTCCTCCTGCCGACCGCCTCCTGCCGACCGCCTCCTGCCTCCTGACTCCTGCCTCCTGACTCCTAACCCCACCAATAAACTTTTTCAGCAAACCCTAGACAGTGGACAAAATCATTTCTGCACGAAATCTGCACGAAGTTTGCAGAGGGTTTCCATAATCATCCATTAAATTAGAAAGTTAGACAGGTGCAGGACTTCTAGACAATCAGAGCGGTCAAACCTGTGACTTTCCTCTCCTACAAGGGGCTGCTTGAGATGATTTATACGCGATTTGACTATCACGGCTGGCAGATTGAATTGATCCTAGAAATGCAGGGTTATTCTTTTCAATGTTGGCGAGTGGATGGCAGCGAAGGAATTAGCGATTGCCTAGTTTATGCCACCTCGGAACAAGCTTTAGCGGCTGCCCGACGCAGAGCGGATCTAGAGTCCGCTTGTCTGGCCCTACTGCGATTTCTCAATGATATCGGCGGCCGGAATTATTACCTCACTCGCGATGATCGCGATGCTCTCAGCCGGTCAATTTTAGAATATGCCCGTCTAGGTGATGTTTTCTAATTTCTTCCCCGGAAGTTTTCACCCCATTGAGAATGATTCTCGCTCCGATTTATTGATTTTCAGGCCAGTTTCGGTAATAGAATCGTGACAGTGGTTCCATTGCCGGGGATACTAGCAATTTCGATCGAACCGCCGTGTAGTTCGACGCATTTCTGCACTACTACTAACCCCAAGCCGGTGCCGGCGATGTGACGGACATTTTTTCCGCGATAGAAAGGTTCAAATAACTGTTTTTGATCTTCCATCGAAATGCCCAAACCCCGATCGCGAATCTGTAATTGAATAGCTTTCTCCAAAAAAGTAATAGAACAGTGGACCTGTCCGCCGGTGGGTGAATATTTAATCGCGTTAGTGAGCAGATTTTCTAGGATCGATCGCAATAACTTTTCATCGACGTAGGCGCTAGTATTAGTTTCCTGACAGACAAAAATTAGCGTGTGTTGACTGCCGGCGCTTAACTGCATTTCCTCCAGTAGATGACGGCCAAATTTCTCCAGATCCAGCCATTGGGGATTAAATTCTAACTTACCAGTTTCGGCGCGATTAATAGTGAGAATATCATCGAGTAACTGAACCATATTGCGGACTGACTCTTGAATGCGATGCAGATTCCGTTCTCTTTTTTCGGGATTTTCCCAAGCGCCGGGGGAAGTTTCCAACAACTGGGCCGCGGCCAGTACCGTGCTTAAAGGGGTGCGAAATTCGTGGGAAACCATGGAAAAAAAGTTAGTTTTCAGGGCGCTAAGAGCTTTTTCCCGTTCCAGGGCCATCCGCACCTCATCAAGGCGCTTGCGTTCGGTAATATCGCGAGAATTGATAAAAATTTTCGGGGAAGCAGCACCTTCGATCGCTAGTTCCCCGGTTTCGTTAAAACTTAAGGCCTTAGGCAGGGCCTCAAAAGTGCGCCATTGGCCATCCTGATGACGACGACGGAACTCGATCGAGCGGGTTTCTCCGCTATTGTTGAGAGATTGACTTAACAGGGAACAGACATCGGCCAGATCATCTTTGTGAATATAGGAAAAAAAGTTTTGACCGATTAATTCCGGGGGAGAATAGCCTAAAACCTTCTCAACGGAGGGATTTTCGTAGTAAATCGTGCCGTTAGGACTGATAATTGTGATAATATCGAGGGCATTCTCGATCAGGGAGCGAAAACGTTCTTCACTCTGTCGCAGTGCTTCCTCTGTTTGTTTGCGTTCGCTAATATCCCGTTGAATAGAAATCCAGTGGGTATATTTTCCCCGTTTATCCGCCACCGGCACAATACTAAACTCCACCCAAAATTCACTGCCATCCTTGCGATAGTTGATCGCCTCCCCGGTGACAGGTTGCAAACGCAAGAAAGCATCTCGCACTCTTTTAACAGCTTCGGGATCGGTTTTGGGTCCCTGAAAAATGCGTGGGGTTTGGCCCAGCACTTCCTCGAGACTATAGCCTGTCATGGTGGTGAAAGCTTGGTTAACGTAGAGAATCCGCGGTCCTGGCGGCTCGATCGGCCCGGCTTCGGTGATAATTACCGCATCATTGGTATTGACTACCACCGACTGTAAAAGACGCACCTGTTCCGCTTGTCGCTTCTGTTCGCTGATATCGGCCACCACTGCCACTAACCCGTCGATTTGACCATCACTATCGGTGAGGGGAGCGGCAGAAAAGACGATCTCGATCGCTTTTCCCTCTTTAGTTTGCCGGCCAATTTCCAGACTAGGGGGCGATATTCCCGCTAAAACGCTCTGCCAGAGGTTTTCGTATTCCGGCTCATTTTCCCTAGAAATGACGGGATTGGGGCGATCAATCACTTCTGCTTCCGTCCAACCGAACATCCTTTCGGCCGCCGGATTCCACATTTTCACCCTTTCCTGTAAATCGAGGCTAAAAATTGCCCGGGGAGAGGCGGCGATCAAAGATTGTAGAGTTTGGTTAGTATGACGCAGGGCCACCTCTGTGCGTTGACGTTCGGCGATTTCTTCCCGTAGTGCTTGGTTAGTCCGGGCTAGTTCTTCAGTCCGTTGACGCACCCGATCCTCTAATTCGGCGTTTAGTTGTCCCAGTTGTTCGTAGAGTTCTGATTGCTGAATAGCGATCGCCACTTGGGTGGCTAACTGTTTCATCAGATCGATTTCTAGGGGTTGCCATTGTCGCCGGCCGCGGCAGTGATGGGCGATCAACAGTCCCCAGAGGTGCGGGGTAGATGAATCCTGTTCGCGGAACTGTTGGATAATGGGAACGACTAATTTAGCTTGGACGCGGAACTGGGCCAGGAATTCTACTAGACAGGGTTCCACATCTTCTCGGTTAACATCAGCGATTGCCCTGATTTTGCCCTGGATATATGCCTGATGATATTCCGGGGGAAAAACTTCGGGGGGGAAAGTTTCCCCCAAAATGGCGGGATATTCTGGCAAAACTGACTCAGTAATGGCGCTACCCGTACCGTCGTCATTGAGACGATAAATTAACACGCGATCGGTGAGTAAAAATTGACGCACATCGGCGACGGTGGTGGTTAAAACTTCCCCTAATTTTAAGGATTGCCGAATATTTTGGGCGATCTGATTGATTAAACGCTCCCGCTCGGTTTGTTGTCGTAAAGTTATCTCCACTTGACGACGACTGGCGATCTGACTCTGCAATAAATAATAAATTCCCAAGACCGCTATCCCGGCCAGACCGAGATAGATAATCTTGGGAGTGATGATCGATAGTACACTTACCACGGGAGTTTTTTTGTCTTGATAACCGCTAATCATAGCGGGGTTGATCGGGAAAACTCAACCCATGATCGCCAATTGACGATCTAAATCAAACAGGAAACCGTGAATATATTCTTCTGTCCATTCCTGTCCGTAGAGACGGGTAAACATTCCCCTAGCGGGATCTTTTGCAGCCCGATAGTTAATGTAGGCTAATTGGGCCTTTTCGATCGCCGTTAACTGTTGGCGATCCCTAATCGCTGTCGATGAAGCTACCAGAGTCAAATAAGCTTGTAGATAGTCCTTAAATGCCCCTAAAACCCGCGTTTGCACGGTTTCCGTCTCCGGGGGTCTTGTCCAGAGAAAAGCGGGGGAAAAAAAGCCCTTGGCTTCTTCGGGAAAGTCGCCTCCCCAGGGCAAATCAGCCTGATAGGATCGGAAAATCGGCATAATCGGATCGCTGTATTTTTCTTGGTAATTGCGATCATGGA
The DNA here is from genome assembly GCF_041928595.1 of Microcystis sp. BLCC-F209. Taxonomy (NCBI): domain Bacteria; kingdom Bacillati; phylum Cyanobacteriota; class Cyanophyceae; order Chroococcales; family Microcystaceae; genus Microcystis; species Microcystis sp. BLCC-F209. Next base: position 20,758 of record NZ_JBHFLL010000328.1, on the reverse strand, counting down.
AAAGTGGCTGCAGATCGATCGCAATCAGATGACCCCCCGGCAAGGTGACTAAATCCGCCCCGAAAAAGGGCAAATCGTACTCTAAACGGGGAAAAATGACAAAATTAAGCACCTGAAGGGAATCACCTCCGCAAACGTGGGCGGCTCGAATTTGCCGCAATTTTGAGGATTGCCAAGCATAGCTGGTGGTAATGACCGTTTCCTGTCTTTTTCCCTTGCCTGTAACCGTTTCCTTCCGTTCAAAGCCGACGGGAATGGGATAGGGTTGTAGGGACAACTGTTCTGACAGCAGGGTGAAAGCGGAGTCTAAAAAGGGTTGATAAAGAGACATGGGCAAGCTTTTTTCTAAGCGTGGATGGCGGTGGCAATGGCATCTTCAAAGAGGAATTGGTGCAGGAATTTTTCTGACCATTCCTGACCGAAATAACTGCTAAATAGACCGGAAGCGGGATCCCGTTCGGCACTATATCGATCGTAGTCTTTTTGGGCGGCGATAATCGGTTCTTGTGCGGCTGCGCTGGTTAGGGGTTGGGCTTTTTCTAACAGTTGCCAATACAGTTGGATAAACTCTTGATAAGCGGGGAAAAGTTGCTTAACTACTGTCTCCGCATCGGTTTTAGCAAAGAGCAGATAGGGGGAAAAATACTGATTAGCGTCGTAGTATTTCATCGGCAAATCTTGAGCTAAATCGGGGTATTTATCCCGGATTGATCGCATAGGTTCGATGTATTTGGTTAAATAATCTTGGTCGCGAAAAAGAGGTTGAAAATCGAGAACTACTAATATTTTCTTTTTTCCAAACGCCAAAAAATCAATGCCCAGCAGGGGTAAATCGTAATTGTAACTAGGATAAATGACACTATTAAAAATTTGGGCTGTTTCCCCCGCGTTAATGTAGGTGTAGCGAATTTTGCGGAATTGGGGACACTGATAGCACCAGCTTTCAATCATAGCCGGATTTTTCCCCCGTTGACTAACTTGAAATTCCAACTCTGGCAGAATCGGACGAGTCTGTAACGGGAAGCGTGCGAATAGTTCTCGCTCTAGGTAGTGGAGGAAGGGCTGAAACATATACTCGTCGGTGCTTGGGGTTTTTGCAAGCATAGGCAACCCGCCCGCCTTTTGTCCCGTTTCTGAGAGAGAAGTTAATACTTTGTAATAATTAGTAGCGGGGCGAGTATTGCCGATGCCGTCGGCTTTGAAAAATTGCGTTAAAATTAACGATCATAGCGAGCAATAAAAAAAATTGGCGTTGTCAGATCAGAATATGAAAGATGCAATGCAATCCTTGCTATCAAAGTAATTTGAGTTCCCATCTGATTCGGATCATCTTTCAATTTGACAACGTCGGAAATTCAGTTTTACCTGAGCAGTTTACCTGACTATAGTCCCAAAATTGCCCTGGCCATTCGCCCGCACTGGGGTATTGAAAATTCCTGACATTGGACGCTCGATGTCACTTTTGGGGAAGATGCTTGTCGTGTCCGCTCTCGGCAGGTCCCAGACAATCTGGGACTGGTGCGGCGTTTTGCTGTCAATACCCTCAAGCGAGAATCTACCTTCAAGCGCAGCCTCAGGCAGAAGTCAAAGTGGGCAGCGATGGATAATGATTATATGTTTACCCTGCTGGCGGCTGGCTTACCTGCTTGCACTCAAGAGCTACAATCTAGCTGTCAATAGGCTTTGAGATGCGCTGACCCTGTATGAATAACCCGGAAGAATACATCATGATCACAGCGAAAATCCTAGACTTGACCATTCCCGATCGCTATTTAAATTCTGTGGTTGAAAACTGGCAACGCTTGCAAGAAATCGCCAGTTTAGTGACAGAATTTCCCTTAGAGGATGACGGGGAAAGTGCCCTCAGCTTTGAACCATGACTATTTCTGTAAGCAATTTAGCTCGATCGATCCAAAATCGTCAAACTAGCGCCTTAGAAGTTATTAGCCAGACTTTGGCGGAGATAGGGACGAAAAATCCCCATTTAAATTGCTTTACCGACATTTTACAGCCTAGGGCGCTCGCCCAAGCCCAAAAAATCGATCAAGCGATCGCCAATGGGCAAGCCGTCGGTGTCTTAGCAGGGATTCCCTTCGCCGTCAAAAATCTCTTTGATATCGAGGGTATTGTCACCCTTGCTGGCTCCAAAATCAATCGAGATCACCCTGTCGCTGGACAAGATGCGATCGCTATTCAAACCCTAGAAGCGGCCGGGGCAGTTTTGGTGGGGGCGACCAATATGGATGAGTACGCCTACGGTTTTGTCACCGAAAATGCCCATTATGGAGCCACTCCCAACCCCCGCGATCCTAGTCGCGTCTCGGGAGGATCCTCCGGCGGTTCCGCCGCTGCCGTTGCCGCTAATTTAGTGCCTCTCGCCCTCGGTTCCGATACTAATGGTTCGGTGAGGGTTCCCGCCGCTTGCTGTGGCGTGGTGGGGCTAAAACCCACCTTTGGGCGCGTATCCCGTCAGGGTCTATTTTTGTTCGTTAGTAGTTTAGACCATCTGGGATTTTTTAGCGACAATGTGGCGGATATGGCGGCTATTTGGAGTCTTTTTGCCAAAAATAACCTTAAAGCTCCTTTAAATGGCTTAGAGGGGGTAAAAATAGCCCTTGCCGATGATTATTTTCAGCAGGGAGCCGAACCGGAAGTAATCGAGGCGGTGACAGCGATCGCCGAACGTTTAGGAGTTACCAAAAAAATCACCATTCCCGAAACCGTCCGCGCTAGGGCAGCCGCCTATATAATTACCGCTTCCGAGGGCGCAAATTGGCATTTACCGCGTTTACAGACCAGATTAGAGGATTTTGACCCCGCAACCCGGGATCGCTTCTTGGCAGGGGCATTAATTCCCTCTAGCTGGTATTTACAGGCTCAACGTTTTCGCCGTTGGTATCGCGATCGTCTGCGAGAGATTTTCAGCGAAGTCGATATTATCCTCACCCCGACGATTCCCTGTATTGCGCCGCAGTTAGGAGTAGAAAAAATGATTATTGACGGGCAAGAGCTATTAATTAGACCTAATTTAGGCAGATTCACCCAACCTTTTTCTTTTATCGGTTTACCTGCCCTTTCGTTGCCGATTAAACGTTCATCCCGGCTACCTTTAGGTTTGCAAATCATCGCCGCACCCGATCGCGAAGACTTAATCCTAAGCGTAGCCAGGGTTTTAGAAGAAATGCTCATCGATATCCAGCATAAGTGAGATTTCAAGGGCGTACTTCCCCTTAAAATCCCTAATTTAGGCACTTATTAAGCGAAAAGGTCAGTTTTCCAGTCTGAGTAAACAATCTACTGACTGGGAGACTCCTTTTCAATCACATCTAACCAAGCGGCGGCTGATCGCTCCCAAGTGTCATTTAGGGCAATTTTCCGACATCTTTCGCGCTCTTGATGCAAAAGCTGGGGATTTTTCAGTAATTCGACAATTTTCCAGGCTATAGCTTCCTGAGTAGCCGGATCGGTTACTTCTCCCGGCACTTTCACACAGTAGTCCTTTTCTCGAAAAACAGCAAAATCCGTCACCACTGGCAGACAACCCACCACTGCCGACTCGCGCACAGAAATACAATCGATCTCACGATAGGTGCAACCGTAGTAATGAATAGCAGAGCGCGCTTTTTCCTCGATTAGTTGACGATAACCCATCATTCCGCGATCAACTACCCCCGCACTAGCTTTAATCAAAGCGATTAAATTATCGCGCCATTCCTTGCGATCGCCAATTTCATCCCGTTTAGTAAAACCATAGTAGAGATGTAACTCGGCTGCGGGAATTGCCGCCTTGATAATCGGCCAGCCATGCTTTAACATCGACTCTAGGCCCCGATAATAACGAGAGGCATAGACTAGACGATAGGGAAGATGCTCACTTTCCGGCACCGTCTCACTTACAGCCAAAAGGGAAGTATCGATACCATTAGGAACAATCGGACATTGATGATCGGGACAGAAATCCAGTAAATCCCGTTGATATTGGCTTTTACAGAAAATTTTGTCGTATCTAGCCAAAATTTCGGGGGTATAGGAGTCTGCCGGCACTTTAATATCGTGCCAATCAAAAAAAATTCGTTCTGCCTTGGTACCCGGACGGCAATAGGTGGGATGACGAGAGATCACCAATGTCTCAAAGTGATCTTGCCAATTCATGTGGTAATAATTAACATAGCGAATACCGTCCTTTTCCCCTTCCATACCCTCACAATTGCCAAAAATCGTCACTTTATAGCCGCGTTTCGTCCATTCCTGCGCTAAAAAAGCCACCGATGCCTGGGTGCCACTGGCCCCCCGTTGCCAAATTTCCGCCGGAAGCATGGGACGATATTTTTCTGTGTAAATAACGATCGATTTTTTCGGCCAACGACGGGCGCTCAAACGCTGTTTAATTTGAAATAGGGAAGGTGCGCTGGCCCGTAGCCATTGTTTGAGATTAGATTGTAGGGATGGAGTAGCTTGTGACACTCTTTTTCTCCAAGATCGAGGAAAAATAGGGGCGATAGGTGATAGAGTCTTAGTTCCTTGAATTTAACTCGATTTCTCGACTCATTAGAACAATTCGAGCCTATGATATAATAGGTTCATGTCAAAAATCAATCTTTAGTTATTGCCACCCATATGGAAAGAAATCTATGAAAATTGTCATCCCGATCGTGTTTTACTGCAAAGGCGGAGTAGAAAGAGTCATTTCAGTTCTTCTCCACAACAGTCGCAGGTTTGGGGATAGTGGTCGGTTACGCTATCACACTCTTCCACTGGATACACGGGACGGCTATGACAGAGGTGTCCTGATTGCCCGCCCAGCAATTCCAAATTTAAGGTTTCATGACATAAAGATGCTTATGACAAGAGGTTTGCACAATCTTAACATTTGGAGTGATCTCTGAAATGGCGCAAAACCCTTCCGAATTTATTTTTGCTTTTGCCCGCCGAGCTTTTTTCCTATTGGCTTCTTTTTCTTGGTGTTTCCGAGGTTGGGAGCGTCTGAAGCGGGAGGGCTATGGGAGTTCTTTGAGTTGCGATTGACTTTCTCCTCTAGCTGCTCGTTCGCTCCTTGTAATTCCTTGAGGTGTTGCTCGAGTTGCTCTATATTCAAACCTAACTGCACTAGCAATTGTCTGACGCCGGCTGGAGTCCTCTCCCAATCCTCTGCGCCAATTCCTGACATCCCTAGTGACTGCTTCTCATCCATGTCTCTTAGATTACCAGATTTCGTCCCCCCCTGAACGGTTACGTATTCTATAAAGGTAGATCAGACAGTGATGCAATTCAGGCTTGAATCGGCCATTTTAGAGAAATTGTCCAGCAAATATTAACTATGAAAACTATCGTTAATTATCATGTGATTGACCCTAAGAATATTGGGGATTTGTTCTCCTCCCCAGTCCATTACTTTGAGTTTCCTGGTTATGAAGTTATTAAGCGAGATATTCGGACTCTGGATAAGTCCTCAGCACCAGAAGACCCAGAAAGTTTATTAAATCATCATGCCATCGTTGGTGGTGGTGGGTTAATGTTTAACCGCTTTTTGCACAATTTCCAACGTTTACAAGCTGGTAAAAATGGCAATAGTTTGATTTTGTGGGGTGCTGGACAGCAGGATTATAACCTCAAAAATTCTGGTGATAATTTATTGCCCTATAATGCTAGTAATTTTGACTACAAGCCTTATTTAACAAATTTTAATCTCACTGGAATTAGAGACTATAATCAAGGCTATGATTGGGTACCCTGTGTTAGCTGTATGGATAAGGCTTTTGATAATGACTACTCGATACAACATGATTTTGTAGTATTTTCACACAAAAAGTTTCAAATTAAAATTGATTCATTTCCTCGGATGACTAATGAAGATAATAACTTTGAGAAAATTATTAGTTTTTTGGCTTCAGGGGAAACTATTTTAACCAGTTCTTTCCACGGAGCCTATTGGGGAACACTGCTGGGACGAAAGGTTTTAGCTTTCCCATTTACCAGTAAATTTTTGACACTGAAACACCCAGTTGCTATGTACACAGGGATTCGTTGGAAGAACCCAAAAAGGGAGATTAAAATATTGGGTAAAACTCTCTATCAGGGTTTCGATGAAAGTAAATTCTTGTGCAGTACGGACAATTGGCGATCGCATATTAAAAACTGCCAATCTTATCCCGAAAGTTTGTCAGAATGTCGCAATCGCAATAATTGGTTTTATCAGCAAGTCATGAATCACCTAAGAGAGCTTTCGTAAATTAATGTAAAGAAGCTGGACATAATCGAAAAATATGGTGTGGCGGTTTTCAGTCTAATAAGGTATAGTAAATCCCTTGATAGATAGGCGTTTCAGCGTTTCAATCGGGACTCACTTCTGTGAAAACCGCTATAACTACCGAGGTATTGACAAATTAGGAAAAAACCAGAACTTCCCCCTTGAGAACTTGAGTTAAAACTTATAAGCTGTTCGTAATTTAAATTGCTTGTTGAGATCAGGCGGTCGGCGGTCGGAAAAATCGAATATGCAATTTAGATTCAAAACAGCTTAGGATGTTTTGCAGAAGTGTTGAACGTGGAAAAAAGTCCTACAAAATTTGATCTTATAGATAAAAGTATCGTCAGCATGAGAGACTTAAGCGCACGCATGAAAATGCAGAGAATTAATGTCAATACGTCAACGTTTTCTAAGGCGAGTAAAATCCGAGAGACAGAACCATTTGAGAAAATCATCAATAAATTAAATAAAAGTTTATAGCAATTCCCCTAGTTATGAGGTACAGAGTCTTAGGTTTTGAGGAGTCAGGAGTTAAGATTTTGGTATACCTCATGAGATTGGGAAACGCTATAGTAAACAAAAAAGGAAAAGAAGCAGCTCAAGCTTTATTTCCAATTGACTCGACAATAATCTCACTGACAAGTAAACTGTTGTGGACAAAAGGATCAGGGTGAGAGCATCTCAAAAGCTATTGACAATTGGCCAATTTTGTGATCCGCATGGGCATTTCAGGTGATACCAGTCAATCAGAATAGTTGCGAAATCTTAACATTTGGTCGATTTTTGCTTAACAATTGAGATGGCAAATTCTCCTCAAATATGCCTAAATCGCTCTCTGGGCAAGCAATCCACACAAAGTTCATTTTGTCAAGAATTGTTAAGATGCGCTTGCCCTGTGTCCCGAAAGAGTGCAATTCTACCCTAGGGGAGATGCGGACAGTTTAGCCAATTGTTTAGAACAATTTATCCTCAATCCAATTCCTCGCTTGTTACCCGAAGATATTCCCAATAAAGTTAATCTCTGGACTTGGAAAGATGTGGCCAAAAAATATGTAGAACTACTGAAAGAAAATGCAGGTTATTGATCTCTATATCTACCCGATTAAATCCTGTCGAGGTATTCAACTATCCCACGCTGAAGTGACTCCTAAAGGTTTACTCTGGGATCGAGAAATGATGTTAGTGGATGGCAAGGGTAAATTTATCACTCAAAGAGAATATCCGCAATTAGCCACCGTTTCTATCACGATGACAGAGGATAATTTTTCTCTGAAAACATCTCAAGATTCCCTAACTTTTTGTCCTAATTTCACAGGAGAAAAAAGAGCGGTTCAAATCTGGGAATCTCACACCATAGCCATGGATCAAGGGGATGAAATCGCCGAATGGTTCGAGAAAATTCTCGACATTCCCTGTCGTTTAGTGCGACAATCTCCCGATTATCCACGTCCTGCGAATCCTCGCTATGCGGGGAACGATCATACCCCCGTCAGCTTTGCCGATGGTTATCCAATTTTATTAACTAATACTGCTTCTTTAGAGGACTTAAATCGGCGTTTAGTGGCACCAGTGCCGATGAATCGTTTTCGTCCTAATATTGTTATTAGTAGCGATCAAGCTTTTAGCGAAAGTAGTTGGCAAAAGATCAAAATTGGAGAGATAAATTATGCTCTGGTTAAACCCTGTAGTCGCTGTATTATCACCACCACCGATCAAGAAACGGGTAGGAGAAATCCCCAGCAAGAACCGTTAAAAACCTTAAGCACTTTTCGCCGTTTCCCCGGGGGAATTATGTTCGGAGAAAATGTCATCCCCGAAAAGACGGGTACAATTAAAGTCGGCGATCCTATTACCGTAATCTAGAGATATAGAGATATGGGGGGATGGGGGTTATCAGTTATCAGTTATCAGTTATCAGATGTGAGCTTTCAGTTCACTGATTAAGTACCTAAGCAAAATTAATTACACATATCTAACCCCGCTCTTGCCTATTGCCTTTTGCCTCTTGCCTATCTTCACTAGGAAATTAATTTTGCACGACTACTTACTGTTCACTGTTCACAGCAAAAAACTCCCCACTCGCCACTGATAACTGTGCGGGTATCAAGGTTAAGATAAATAACCATAAGAACAATACTTGACTAGAGACACTGAAACCATGCCCCTTGATACCGCCTCGATTTTAGAAGTATTACGTCCCGTTCAAGATCCGGAACTGCAAAAAAGCCTAGTGGAATTGAACATGATCCGCAATGTGGCGATCGATGGCGGAAAAGTTAGCTTTACCCTAGTTTTGACCACTCCCGCCTGTCCTTTGCGCGAATTTATCGTGGAAGACTGCCAAAAAGCCGTTAAACAGCTGCCCGGGGTGGAAAGTGTCGCCGTGGAGGTAACTGCCGAAACCCCGCAACAAAAAGCTTTACCCGATCGCCAAGGCGTGGAGGGGGTTAAAAATATTATCGCCGTTTCCAGTGGTAAGGGCGGTGTGGGAAAAAGTACCGTGGCTGTCAATATCGCCGTCGCCTTGGCTCATTTAGGGGCAAAAGTGGGGCTATTAGACGCGGACATCTACGGCCCCAACGCCCCGACAATGTTGGGCTTAAATGACGCACAAGTGACGGTACAGGGCGCAAATGGCGAGATATTGGAACCCGCTTTTAACCATGGCATCAAAATGGTTTCCATGGGCTTTTTGATCAACCCCGATCAACCGGTAATCTGGCGCGGTCCGATGTTAAACGGCATTATCCGTCAGTTTCTCTATCAAGTCAATTGGGGCGATTTAGACTATTTAATCGTCGATATGCCTCCCGGTACCGGGGATGCACAATTAACTTTAATTCAATCGGTCCCCCTAGCGGGTGCGGTGATTGTCACCACTCCCCAGACGGTTTCTTTAATTGATGCGCGCCGGGGTTTAAAAATGTTCCAACAGCTAGGGGCGCGGGTTTTGGGTATCGTGGAAAATATGAGTTATTTTATCCCTCCCGATCAGCCCGATCGCTCCTATGATCTATTTGGGTCCGGTGGTGGGGAAAAAACCTCGCAAGAATTGGGTATTCCTTTACTGGGATGTGTGCCTCTGGAGATAGCCCTGCGGGAGGGCGGTGATACTGGTGTACCAGTGGTTTTGGGGCAACCAGAATCGGCCTCAGCTAAAGCCCTGATAGCGATCGCTCGTCAGGTGGCGGCGAAAGTATCCGTGGCAGCCTATAGTTAGGGTTTGCGGCAAAAAGTTTTTCGGTGGGGGCAGGGTGTGGCCCCCCCCAACCCCCCCGACATCGGGGGGGTTGGGTGTAGGGTGTAGGGTTTTACCCATTTTCAGGGAAAAAGTCCCTAAATTTTCCCCCCAATCACTCCAATGTCCGGTACTTTTGGATTTCAAAAAGGTCTAAAAGTCTTATCGAACAATGTTTTTAGATTTATTGAGCAAACCCTAGTTAGTTAGTAAATTTGGGGAGAGAAATGGTGAGAAGACAGTCCCTTGTTAGTAGGAAACTAAGCGGTTTTAGTGAGCAGTTTAGCTTTATTTTCCGGGATATAGCCCAAATTGATTGGCTTTTGTTCGTTTTGGTGACGGGTTTAACCGTTTTCGGTGGTTTAATGATTCGTAGTGCCGAAAGACATACCACTGCTCTCGACTGGTGGCAACACTGGTTATTCGGATGCGTGGGAGTGGCGATCGCTTTATTTCTGGCCCGTTGTCGTTACGAAAGTCTGCTGAAATGGCACTGGTTAACCTATCTTCTTACCAATCTCTCCCTAATTGCGGTAATTGTCCTAGGGGTGACGGCGAATGGGGCGCAAAGTTGGATTAATATCGGCAGTTTTAACGTGCAACCGTCGGAATTTGCGAAGGTAGGTTTAATTATCACCCTGGCGGCCCTCCTACATCATCGTCCCGCCGATAATCTTTTTGCGATCGCTCGTGTCTTTGTCGTCACTGCCATCCCCTGGGTGTTAATTATGGCGCAGCCGGACTTGGGGACAGGATTAGTCTTTGGTGCAATTACCCTAGGCATGATTTACTGGGCTAATGCGAAACTACCTTGGATGATTATCCTCTTATCTCCCCTCGCATCGGTTTTTCTGTTTAATTTACTTTTTCCTGCTTGGATTGTTTTAGCAATTATCATCGGTGTACTTGCTTGGTTTACCCTTCCCTACCGTTTTTTATCTACTTTCATCGTGGTGGCAACTAATCTGGCAGTGGGTAAATTAGGCGAGGTTTTTTGGGGTTTATTAAAAGAATATCAAAAAGATCGTTTAACCCTATTTCTTCACCCAGAAAAGAATCCTTTGGGGGGAGGTTATCAATTAATTCAATCCCGCATTGCCATCGGATCCGGAGAATTATTGGGACGGGGATTACACCAAGGCACCCAAACCCAATTAAATTTTATTCCCGAACAACACACCGATTTTATCTTCTCTGTAGTCGGGGAAGAATTCGGTTTTGTTGGCAGTATTCTAGTTTTAATAGCTTTCTGGTTAGTTTGTTGGCGTTTGTTAGTCATTGCTAATACGGCTAAAGAAAACTTCGGTTCTTTAATAGCGATCGGTGTTCTCTCGATGATCGCTTTTCAGGCAATTCTTAATATTAGCATGACCGTGGGATTAGCCCCGATTACAGGGATTCCTTTACCCTGGTTAAGTTATGGACGTTCATCTTTATTAACCAATTTTATCGCCTTGGGTTTAGTGGAATCCGTGGCTAATTATCGCCCCCGTAAGCGTTTGTACTAAGTAGTTGTGCAGCTATCAGTTATCAGTTATCAGTTATCAGTTATCAGTTATCAGATTTGAGTTTTAAGTGTGGAGTATTAAATAGAAGTTTCCTACTATCTTTTTACTGATTACTGTTTACTGTTTACTGATCACGGCAAAAAGCTGACGGCTTAGATGTATATAGCGTTTTTCAGTCTGCTGAGGTACAAAAGTTATGGGTTTTAGGCAAAAGGCAAGAGGCAGAAGGCAAAAGGGAAGAAAAATAGGTGTACCTCAATAGCTTAGGAAACGCTATAATTAATTTTGCTTAGGTAATTAATATTTGAGCAGATTTAGTAGAGTGGGAAACCCACTTTCCGCACTTCTTAACATTCAATTGATGATTTTTACTAATATATTCCTTCCAAACCCTTGCCAGTAAGAATTATAACTACAATGATGGATTTTGATCAAGGTGAAGAATTGTAAATTTTTTTCTCAGAAAAAATCAATTATTGACAATGTTCTCAATAGTAGTTTCTATAATCAAGGTTTTTCGTTAAAACATCTTGGGGAATGTAAAAACATATACAAGTATATGAAGATATGCTGAATGTCGGATTTAGCAGAAATTGTTCTTAAGTGCTTGACATTGGCCAGATTAGTGCTTATGATGTTTTCCATCACCCAAACAAAGGCAAATTATTTGCACAATCCCAATTCTGAAAGCCATGCACAGCAAAGCTTTCAGGGGTTATTGCAGGTGGTTAGTTTTGTCTGAGTGATCAAACCTATTCACTCGAAATTACCAGAGGAATAACAATGGCATATCCTAACGATCAACAAGGTAAAGCACTTCCTTTCTTTGCTCGTTTCTTGTCCGTAAGCAAAGAGGAATCTTCCATCAAGTCTCCTTCCCCTGAGCGTGAATATAATGTTACACTCAAATACCCTTCTGACTGGGAAGAGTTTTAAACTCAGGTTACATGAGTAATTGCAGCACTTTTCTTGATTACACCGTACAGACAAAAAGCTAAAGGAGCCACTAAGCAAGGCTTGCAGCCAAAAAAACTGCACGTTGAGATCCTGAGAAGTGCTGTAAAGTAACTTTGGTAATTACTCAAGAAAAAAACCAATACTGCAATAAGTCAAGCAAAAGCAAGACTTTTTGCAGCATTTTCTTGAGATTAGGATCAATAAAGACCGACCCAAAAGCCTTAAGATGGGTTAAAATGTAAGGACTTGCAACTGATATGAAAGAATCGCCTAAAGTTGTTTTATTGTTGACCCATAGCGGCGATTTTTTCACGATTGACCGCGTGGCTGAGGCGATAGAAAAAAAAGGAGCCACACCTTTTCGCTTAGATACCGATAAATTTCCCTTAGAGGTTCAACTAACAGCCCAATTTAATGGGAAAAAAAGTTTTTATCAATTAACCTATAACCATCAATCTATTGATAGTCAACAGGTGCAATCTGTTTGGACAAGACGTATTTGGCAGCCTGAACTAACAGGGGATTTAGATCCTCAGTTTCGGGAGGTTTGTGTGCGAGAATCCCAGACGACTTTGGCCGGTTTTTGGGATAGTTTAAGGTCAGCGCGTTGGTTAGATAATTTAGCGCAAATTGAGAAGGCTAAAAATAAGTTATTACAACTTCGTTTGGCCTCAGAAGTTGGCTTAATTATTCCCCCCACTTTAGTTACCAATAATCCTGATGCTGCCCGGGAGTTTTTTTCCCAGGTTCAGGGACGAATGGTGAGTAAATTGTTAACTGCGATCGCCCGAAGTATGGAATCGCCGGAATTTTTTCTTTATACCAGTAGGGTGAAAGCAGAAGACCTTGAGGAAGCGGAATCTTTACGTTATTGTCCCATGGTTTTTCAAGCGGAAATTCCCAAACAATTAGAATTGAGAGTTGTCGTGGTTAATGGACAGACATTTGTGGGTGCTTTAGAATCTTCTCAGTATAATAATTCTGCCGTAGATTGGCGAAGACCTGGTATTGATCCTGGTGCTTGGCAACATCATACTTTACCCGATTCACTATTGCAGCAACTTCAGATTTTTATGGCTAATTTAGGGTTGAATTTTGGGGCGTTTGATTTTATCTTAACTACTAGGGGAGAATACGTTTTTTTAGAAGTTAATCCGGGTGGTGAGTGGGGAATGTTAGAACGGGATTTAGATTTACCTATTTCTAATGCGATTGCCGATTTTTTAGTATGCTAAAAATCAAACCAAAACCTAATCAGGATTTTGAGGATTTTAGGATTATCAAGATTCTCAATCCAAAATCTAATCAGGATTCTCAATCCCAAATCATCAAGGAAATCTATGACCGTTTTAATTGTTACTTTTAGCCACGATAATGAAAGTATTCCTCTGGTAATCAAAGCCATAGAAACGATGGGGAAAAAAGCCTTCCGTTTTGATACTGATCGCTTCCCTACAGAGGTGAAAGTTGATCTTTACTCAGGCGGTCAAAAAGGCGGAATTATTACCGATGGAGAAAAAAAATTAGAGCTAAAAGAAGTTTCTTCTGTCTGGTATCGACGCATTAGATACGGACTAAAATTACCCGATGGGATGGATAGTCAATTTCGCGAAGCTTCTCTTAAGGAATGTCGGTTAAGTATTCGAGGAATGATTGCTAGTTTATCTGGTTTTCATCTTGACCCAATTGCTAAGGTAGATCATGCCAATCATAAACAATTGCAGTTACAAGTAGCGCAACAATTAGGTTTATTAATTCCGGGGACTTTAACTTCTAATAATCCTGAAGCTGTCAAGCAATTTGCTCAGGAGTTTGAAGTGACGGGAATTGTGACTAAAATGCTTTCTCAATTTGCTATTTATGGAGACAAGCAAGAGGAAATGGTTGTTTTTACCAGTCCTGTTACTAAGGAAGACCTAGATAATTTGGAAGGTTTGCAATTTTGTCCAATGACTTTTCAGGAAAACATTCCTAAAGCTTTGGAATTACGCATCACTATCGTCGGTGAACAAATATTTACGGCGGCGATTAATTCCCAACGATTAGACGGTGCTATCTACGATTGGCGAAAAGAGGGAAGAGCGCTCCATCAACAATGGCAACCCTACGATTTACCGAAAACTATTGAAAAACAACTACTAGAATTAGTGAAATATTTGGGTCTTAATTACGGTGCAATTGATATGATTGTCACACCAGATGAACGTTATATCTTTTTAGAAATTAATCCCGTTGGCGAGTTTTTCTGGCTAGAACTTTATCCTCCTTATTTTCCTATCTCCCAGGCGATCGCTGAAATCCTAGTTAACTCATAAACTGGCAAAGACAGAGCCAGAGTATTTTATCGCATCGACGAGGCTCTGACTCCCGATTCCCCCCGACTCCTGACTTGAAAATAGAGGCTGAAATAACGCCAATTCGTCAATCAGAATATTCTCATGCTTGGTGGTGCCAACTTTGACATCAGGACTGCCGACTGCCTTCGTTAACGACCTAAAAGATTGCCAATATCAGCACATCCCCCCGGAATGGTTGCGCGGGACTTTTCCCCACACCAACGACAACAATAGTGACGTTGTTCCTCGCTCATGTTTTTCACCCCGGTAAAATTGACATTTTCTACCACTGCTCCCGTGTGTTCTCCTCTGTCATAATTGGGGGGAACGCTGCGACTGCGGGGGGTAGCATTTTCTGGGGAACCATAAAATAAACGCATCCCCTTGATATCGGCCCCTCTTAAATTAGCTTCGTAGAGAATTGTCCGCGATACATTTGCTTTTACCAAATCGCTATAACTTAAATCGGCCCGCACCATATTCGCTTCGCTTAAATCGGTCCAGCGCAGATCCTGCCCGGAAATGTCGGACCCCGCTAACATTACCCCCAGTTGTACTACTCTTGTACCGAACTCTCGATCCTCCGCGTAACCCCCTTCCCCGTCTAGAATCGGTCGGCCTAGATAACGATCGCGTTTAATCGGTGATAATAGCCGCGATTGACTCAAAAAACGCAGTATTTTCGCTTTTCCAGAGGCATCGACACTGCTGAGGATGGAAGCGGTGCGACCTTCTGCGATCGCTCTTTCCTGGGGCCAATCTTCTAAAAATCCCTCCTCATCCAAGGCTAAATCGGAAATCCCCTGAAAATAGGAATCGATCGTCTGTTGTTGGGTAATGCGATTTTGTTGTATGGTTAAATCCTTAGAAATAACGTACTGTTCCCAGGCCACATAGACGGCTAACACGGCGATCATAATCTGTCCCAAGGCCCCCACCCACTCGGCCCAGGAACCGAACTCATCGTATTTAAAACTGTCTAACCATCGCAATATGCGCTCGTAAACTCCTAAATATTTCCCTAATCCGGCCAGAGCAGCTATAAAAACTATAAAAGCGAAAACCGTCTGACGTTCAGAGGGAGTGAGATAATGGGCGATCCACTGGCGAATAGAGGGCAAAATCACCTGTAAAGATATTAATATCGCTACTATCGCCCCAGAAAAGCCTAACCAGTCCCAGCTAAAGACCAGGCCGATGGTCATCAGCATCAGGGGGGCCAGTAGTAACCCCGCGTTACCCGGTCGAAGATCTTTTAATACTAGGATGCGCTGACGCACGGGATTACGCGAAGATAAAGAGGAGACGTATTCGGAGGCATCGGGGGCCGATAAACTGGTTTTACCGTTATTTTCGGGGTTATCAGCCCTATTTTCCACGGTGAGTTTTTCTGGGTCTTTGCGATCGCTCATATTAATCCTTGTCAAGAGAAAATAATTCCACACCGAAAACTGAAGCGAAAACCCTCGATAAATCTTGCTGTACTTGCATAAGACTAATATTAGGCAGAAACTGCCGTAAACTGCCCACGGGTTTATTAGCAATCCCACAGGGAATAATCTCGGCAAACCCGCTTAAATCCGGACAAACATTGATGGCAAAACCATGATAGGTAATCCAACGACTAACTTTAATACCGATCGCCGCTATTTTATACCCTTCTACCCATACCCCTGTCAAGCCCCCGATTCTTGCCCCCGACAATCCATAAATAGCTATAGTTTGCAGGATGACTTCTTCTAATTGTCGCAAATACCAGTGTAAATCCTGCTGATAATAGCGCAAATTGAGGATTGGATAGCCCACTAACTGCCCCGGACAGTGATAGGTTACTTCCCCTCCTCGCTCGATTCGGTACACTTCTTTGTCGGTTTTGTCAAGATTAAATTTAATAAACTTAATATCTGAACCAGTACCAAGGGTGTAAACGGGGGGATGTTCCAGCAGCAGCAGCACATCGGGTAAGTCGGGATCGGCAATTCTCGCCGCCACCAGCGATCGCTGGTGCGCCCAGGCCAGAGAATAGGGAGTAATTGCCTGAATTTTCAGCCCACAGAGACGAGGTATTTTTTGAGCATTCATTGCGAGATTTGTCAAAATATTTAAGAAATGTAAAAGAGCGCAAAGGAAGATTAAAAGAAGGGAAGATATATATGTCGGGGAGAATACTAAGTGCTAATCTAAGGATATCCCATCTATTCGGATGTTAACCGTCGCACAGGAGAAACAATCACCGGATTCCCTAGCTGGCGGCCAAAATCGGTTTCTTTAAATAAAAGTTAACAGAACTTCGCACTTCTGTTAAGAGAAGCTTTGCAGAAACTTGTTAGAATAGAGGTAGATAAATCCAGTTGCAAATAGGCGCTCGACCCGATGAATTTTCCGCACGATCCGACAAAAAAAAGAGAAAGAGAACACCGACAATATCTAGACTGTGACCTCTAACAACAGTGCGATCGAGCAGATTTTTGAGGATTAAATTCCTAGCATCAACATCCCTTAAAAATAGTTGATGTGGACGGTCTATAGCAAAATTTTTAGATGGAGTAGTGAGTATGAAGCTATTGATTCAGGGCAATAATATCGCTGTCACCGAAGCTATTCATGATTATGTGGAACAAAAGCTGGAGAAAGCGGTGAAACATTTTAACGGCATGACCACAAAAGTGGATGTTCACCTCTCCGTGGAAAAGAATGCACGCATTCCTGATCGCCACAAAGCGGAAGTAACGGTTTATGCTAATGGAACAGTGATTCGCGCTCAAGAAGGAAGCGAAAATTTGTACGCGAGTATTGATTTAGTTTCTGATAAAATCGCTCGTCAACTCCGCAAGTATAAAGAAAGATTGGTGGATCATCGCACCAACGCCACCGTTAAAACTAGCGAGGTGGTGCAAGAGAAACCCTTAGAGGATAGCCTAATTGGTGATCGCACTCCCGAATTACCTGCGGAAGTAGTGCGGATGAAATACTTTGCCATGCCACCGATGACTATTGAGGAAGCACTAACACAATTGCAATTAGTCGATCACGATTTCTTTATGTTCTGCAACAAAGACACGAACGAAATCAACGTTATCTATCAACGCAATCACGGCGGTTTTGGTGTTATTCAGCCTCGTCCCGTTAACGTAAATGGCAAAGAACCCCATTAACAGTTAGCGACTACAAATAAAACCAAAGACTGGAGAAATTCTCCAGTCTTTTTCTCATCTAACCAAGATTAACTTTCACCACTTTATTTTTTTCTGCCACCGCTTTCGGGAGGGTGAGAGAAAGAATACCGTCTTGATAGTTAGCGGTAACTTGGCTATTTTGCACCTCCACTGGCAGGGTAATCAAGCGACTAAATTTACCATAATAAAATTCGCTGTTTTCCACCTCGGCAGGGCGTTGACGTTGCCCATTAATAGCCACCATTTGTTTGCTAACCTCCACATCGATATCTTTAATATCCACACCGGGTAATTCGATTTTTAATTCCACGGAATCCTCATTAACAGAGATTTCCACCGGGGGACGAGATACCGATGAATTTGTCGGTAATACTTCTTGAAAAAGTTGATCGATTTGACGTTGGACAGAATTAATTTCTAGGAAGGGAGAATAAAGAGTGAAAGCCATAGTAATAATTTCCTTGAGAGGTTTTCTCTGACTGCGATTGTCTCTATCTTAAGCAACTAACTGGGCTTACACAAGGCGGTTTTCAGGAAATAAAAAGTCGCAATAACCGATACAGTTATCAGTTATCAGTTATCAGTTATCAGTGGGAAGTTGTGGGGTGTGGGGTGTGGGGTGTGGGGTGTGGGGTGTGGGGTGTGGGGTGTGGGGTGTGGGGTGTGGGGTGTGGGGTGTGGGGAAGTGGGGAAGTGGGGTGTGGGAAGAATAAATAAAAATAATCTCCTATCTCCTATCTCCTATCTCCTATCTCCTGTCTCCTGAATACTGACTCCCGACTCCTGCCTTCGTTATAACCATTGTTGTAATTCCGGCCAGCCCAAACCCTGACGCACAATCTCCGGTTGATCGCTGGTAAAGTCAACAATGGTTGACACTTCCGAACCGGGAGCCGAACCATCTTCGATAATTAAATCAACCACATGATCGAGGGCATCGAATAACCTAGGGGTTTCTAATCCCTTGGTGGGAAAATCTCCCTCCTCATCGGGAAGATGGGCAGAACTAGAGATAATGGGATTTTCTAGGGTTTCGATAATAGTGCGACAGATAACGTGATCGGGAACCCGGATACCGGTGGTTTTCCGCTTCGGATTCATCACCACTTTCGGCACTAATTTAGTCGCCGGTAAGAGAAAAGTGTAGGGACCGGGTATAACTCGTCGCATAATCTTATAGGCATAATCGCTGACCACTGCGTACTCGGAAATATTCGACAAAGAAGAACAGAGAAACGTCAAGGGTTTATCATTAGATAGTTGCTTGATTTGGCGAACTCGTTCGACGGCGGATTTCACATTGAGATCGCAACCGATCGCATAGACGGTATCGGTAGGATAAAGCATAATTGCCCCATTTTTCAGGGCATGACAGATTTCTTGGATAGAACGTTGTTGGGGATTTTCCGGATGGAGAGAGTAAATAGTAGCCATGATAGCAAAATCGTCGCCTATTGGGATTGTCCCACGGGAATTGCCGGGGATATGTGTTTAGGGGCGTTAGTAGATTTAGGAGTCCCCTTAGAATACCTGATTGCACAACTAAAAACTTTAGGAATTGAGGATGAATATCAGTTAAGGGCCGAAAAAGTGCATCGTCGCGGTCAAATTGCTACTAAGGTTCACGTCGATGTCACTGCCGAGAAGTCCGCCGATCATCACCACCATCATCATCATACCCCCGCTCGTCATTTACCGGAGATTGAAAATTTAATTAAACAGGCAAATTTACCCCAGAAAGTCCAAGAATGGAGTTTAGCGGTTTTTCAACAACTTGCGATCGCAGAAGGAGCCGTTCACGGGATCGCGCCGGAAAAAGTGCATTTTCACGAAGTTGGGGCAACCGATGCCATTATTGATATCGTCGGGACTTGTTTGGGTTTGGACTGGCTATCGGTGAGTGAATTATACTGTTCTTCTCTACCCACCGGCGGCGGTACAGTTCAGGCCGCCCATGGTCGTTTACCAGTTCCCGTGCCAGCAGTAGTACAATTGTTCAGCCAGCGACAAGTCACAATTTATAGTAATGGCATCGAAGCAGAGTTAGTAACACCCACGGGGGCAGCTATTGTGACAACTTTAGCTAAAAGTTTCGGTAAACCCCCGAAAATGCAGTTAGAAAAGGTCGGTTTAGGGGCAGGTACAAAAGATTTACCGATTCCCAATCTTGTCCGGCTTTGGTTAGGGAAAAAAACACCAGAAAAGCTAGATGAAATTGAAACCGTGGCAGTTTTAGAAACTCAAATTGATGACTTAAATCCGCAAGCGATCGCCTACTTAAGCGAGGCTTTATTACAAGCAGGTGTCTTGGATGTATTTAGTCAAGCAATTACTATGAAAAAATCCCGTTTGGGAATACTTTTGACAGTAATTTGTGCCTTGGATAAAATTGCTATTTGTGAAAATATGATCTTTCAGGAAACCACAACTTTAGGCATTAGAAGGACGATTCAAGAGCGATCAATCTTAAAAAGAGAGATACAATCGATCGATACTGTCTATGGACAAATTCGGCTAAAAGTTGCCTATAAAGAGTCAATTAATCAACCGATTACCGTACAACCAGAATACGAAGATTGTGCCGCAATTGCCCGTCAGCATCATCTACCTTGGCGATTTGTTCATCAAATGGCCTTAGCTATTTGGCAAGAAAAAAATTAGTCTTGACAGCAGGGCGATTTTCTCCTAAAACTGCCATATCCATTGTTTGAAAGCTATTTTCAGGAAAATAATCCCAATTTAAAACCTGTTCTTGGCTAAAAGGACAATCAACTGGAAAAGTTTCTTTTGGTAAATTAGTTTCATTTACCGTCCCTCGCACTGCTTTCTGATAACATTCTGCGAAAATATCGGCTAAATAGGGTTTTAAGCTAGGACTATCCCTTAAAATAAGCTCTAATTGTTCTCTTTGCTCATCAATGGTATTTATCGAGTTATTAGTCCGTTTTTCTGGTTGATATTGCCATTTAAGTAAGTGCATCAAGAGAACTTTTAAACGGCCGAATACCTCCCGTCTATTATTACGTCCTATATCGGATATTTCTTCGATTAAGTTATCTAAATCAAGGGCTTGTAAATTGCCCTTTTTTAAGTGATTTACGGTTTGCTCAAGCCACAAATTAAAATCAGTTTCATAAAGTTGATAATATCCCATTTAAGTAGGTAGGCACAATTATTTGTAGGATGGGTTAGCGGTAGCGTAACCCATGCGGGCGTTGGGTTTTATGCTTCAACCCAACCTATGTTCATTTTATATTTAATTCCACCCACCTACTTAGAAGTGGGTGGTAACGCAC
>NZ_JBHFLL010000327.1:0-3550 GCF_041928595.1 Microcystis sp. BLCC-F209 | reverse complement strand
CAGTTTTCTTAATATCGCTTTGACTTTTGACCAAAAGTTTTCAATAGGAGAGAATTCGGGAGAATAAGGAGGTAAATAGATGAGTCTAGCTTTTTCTTGTTCAATTATTTCTCTGACCATTTCTCCGAGATGAATCTTGGCATTATCCATGATCAGACAGTCTCCTTCTTTAATTTTTGGAAGCACTTCCTTCAGAATAAATCCTTCAAATGCTACCGCATCCACTGCACCGTATATATTGACTGATGCGACAACTTTTTCTAAGCTTGTAGCACTAATTATTGAAATATTTCCCTCTTTTTTGTGGTTTTCTTTCCCGAGATTTTTGGACAATTAAGGCTCTAGCATAGAGTCTCAAAAGGGCTAAATTTACCCCCGATTCATCCATGAAAATTAGTTTTGATTCCTCAATTTCACGCACTTAAGACCAGTAGTCCACTCTTTTTTGCTGTACCCTTTCACTTTCTTTTTCCGCCGCGTGTAGTGTTTTTTTTGAAACTGTAATTGAGTTTTTGCGTAAGCCGCCCCAGGGTGGCTCTACTGACTTTCACTTGTGTCTTTTCATACAGTAAGTCCGATAATTCTTCGAGAGTTGCATCATTGTTAGCTTCGATGATTTCTATTAAAATTATCAGTTGTTCACTATTTAACTTGGTTGGCGGACTTCCCCCTTGCGGAAGAGGACGTATATCTCTTGTTTCTTTATGTTGCTTCAATAACTTCTGAATAAAGCTTTTAGCCACGTCAAATCTCTGGGCTAGTCCTCGAATGGAAATTTTTTCTTTCTTCCAGACATCGATAATTTTTTGGCGAAAATCTACGGAATAGGGTCTCATAGGAAGCTGGCGAATTCTATTATTTGTCTATTTACCCTCCATTGTACCTCATAGATTCAAGAATTGCTATAATAGGGCAGCTTATGAACAAGTGATGCAACTTGTACGGGAATTAGGGAGGTGACAAATGATAAAAACACCCGTTGATTTATACGGTAGAGGTAATGCTACATCTCCCAGAATGGATCGTGTTCGTCCTAACAAAGATATTGCTATCTATGAAAATAATGGGCAAATATGGGTAAAAGAAACCCTTGTTGATGGACAAACACCGGGAGTAATTTCCACCTTTTCCGTTCAGGGAATAGGAAACAACTGGTGGAAACTAGATCGGGGTACTTCTATTCCCAGTGAGCTAGAATTAATTAATGATCGAGGTAATCACTGGTTATGGAAACCCTTATTTCCCATGTCAATAGAAACCTATCAACAAGCTTTAAGGGTAATTGATAAATTTTTTTATCGTGTAAGTTGAGGTAAACTATGAAAACTCTATCATTTAAAGACATCCAATTTATTATCGACGCTCTCGCAGCCCTTCTCAAAAATTATAGTGACCGTATTCAACAACTAGAAGCTCTCGAAAACTACGAAGATGAAGTTTCAGACTTAAGTAATGATTCTCTATTTTTACAAGAATTAATTACTGATTTACAAAATCAACAAACACAAGAATTGTCTCTAATTGTGCCTGAATTTGATTTGAAAAAGATGCCTTTACAAACATTAATTAAACAAGGAAAAACCCTGTCAATTGAGGAAAAATTAATCTTAGTGGAATCTCTAACTTCATCAATCCGCGAAGAATATAAGGCTATCCCAGGTTTGGTGGGTAAAATGTATTCTAAGATACATTCCTCAAGAGCGAGGGAGTGGAAGGAACCACAGAGACACAGAGGACACAAAGATCGATCGATCCTATGTAAGTTAAACTGATCACACAGAACCTAGAAGAGCCAATATAATCTAATGCTAACCTGAAATGAGGAACATAATGATTACTTATTTAGCCACCTTTCATAAAGTCCGTCGGTTGGTTTGAGCGAATCAATAGGTTAAAGAAAACCTCTCAATTTTAAGGGAAAACTAAACCCAACACCTCAATCCGTCTGAAATAGCGATCGCTATTTCGATCCTCTTATTTTTTTTGGGTTTCCTTCTTGATCTTGAGAATGGCAATATCAACTGATTTTGGTAGATAATTGAGATGGGATTTAATCCTTATTCTTCACTTAAATTAAAATCAATTCGTTGATAAATATCCAGCAATGAGATTTGAAAATCCACAGAATTAAACCTTAAAACATCATTCTCTGATTCAGATGCTTTAAACAACCATTCTCCATTATCTTGTTGATAAAATTGTTCCACATAATAACGGTATTGATCGATCAAAATATATTCCTTAAAGTCAGGAATTGAACGATAAAACTTAAACTTATCAGTGCGGTCATAATCTCTGGTTGATTTTGATAAAACCTCGACAATGATTAAGGCATTAGTTACGGTATTTGTGCCTTTTCCTTCATATAATGGTTTGCCTTTAATTACCATGACATCAGGATAAGTATAAAAGCGGTATATTGGCATCCATAACCGGACATCACTAATGAAAGTCCAATAATCTTCATTATTAATCTTAGCTGGAAAATTTTTACAGAAATTCAAAGCAATCAGATTATGATTAGTAGTTGCTCCTACCATGGGAATAATTTCTCCATCTAAATATTCATTTTTGTATTCTGCTGTTTCTTCTAGCTGACAATATTCTTCGGGTGTATAATACCGTTTTTCGATTTGAACTTGCATACTAACCTCCCTTATCTTGGTTAAATTTCCATTCAATAGCAGCCTTACTATTGACTTGTGCTGAACCTTTTTTCCCTAAAGAGATACCAGTTTTACCCCCAACTTGTAAGCCAAATTCTCAAGTAACCTGACTGGGTGGACTTACTTGGGAGATTCCCTGTTTGATCGAAGTTAATAATAATTATACCTAGTCATTGACAATATTAGTGGCTCCTGTTTGAAAAATTTTTGTTCTTTCTTCTTATTATATTCTCGAACTGCATATAAATTTTTACACTATCGGAGGCTTGTATTTCTGTGATTTTTATTAACATTTTATCCTAACCTCAATTTGTGTACAAATATTCATCGTAACCGTTCAGGTGGTGGTTGTCAAGCCGCCATTAGTATTGATTCTCTGGGAGGAATCTCCTGGGGTAGCATAAATTTAGAGGGAGAAGCATTACCTGTCCAAGTGCGAATCGCCGAGTGTCATCAATTCCCACATCAGGTGCCAAGGTAACAAGCCCTAGCTTGAAAAAAAATTTGCTAAGATATATAGCATTTCCTAAGCTAGTGATGTACACCTATTTTTCTTCCCTTTTGCCTCTTGCCTTTTGCCTAAAACCCATAACTTTTGTACATCAGGAGACTGAAAAACGCTATATATAATTAAGTAGGTAGGTATTAAAAACTTTCAGATCCCCCCGCCTATCGACACCCCCTTATTAAGGTAGGGTTGATTCATTCTCCCATCAGAATATCAAAAGTAAAAGCGATCACTATCTTTGTAAAATGAGAAGTGACCGCCAACCTTTCAAATATATGTTGAGCTTAATAGAAAAACTGAAACAAGTCAAGGACTTTCGGAAAGATCAAGGAAAAAGACACCCTTTATGGATAGTATTAGTAGTAATAATACTGGG
>NZ_JBHFLL010000326.1:0-11091 GCF_041928595.1 Microcystis sp. BLCC-F209 | reverse complement strand
CGACCCCGGCGACTGTTCGAGTTTTGTCAGGGAGATTATGGTGGTGACCCTTGCTACGAAGCGGTCTTTTCCGACCAAGGTTGGGACGGTCTACCACCTCTCTCAATATACAAGGTTGGGTTGAAGCATGAAACCCAACGCCCGATTATGTTACGCTACCGCTAACCCATCCTACAAATAATTGTGCCTCCCTACTTAAGTGTTAAGTTTCCGATTCCTGAATACCGTCTCCTGACTCCTGACTTGAAAGAGGGTGTAGGGTGTAGGGTGTGGGGTGTGGGGGGATGGGGAAATGGGGAGACCACTTCGTGCGCGTTGCGGGGGGAAGTGGGGAAGTGGGGAAGTGGGGGAATTTCAACTAAAACCCTAAAACCCTAACACCCTAACACCCCAAAACCCCCAACACCTTTTTTGACTTTTGACTTTTTACTTTATATTTGTGGTTTACGACTTAGTAATTATCGGTGCCACTCCTGCGGGGATAGAAGCGGCTTTGTTGGCTGTTCACCTCAAAAAAAGGGTGGCTTTAGTGCAACAGCCTTCTAGGGACAATTTAGAGGCATCTGAGGACATTTTTAGCAAGGGCTACAGCCAAATTATCCATCTCTATAAACTGCTTAATCATTGGCAAGAAACGGCTATTTATCCCCAATGGCAACGGTTGCGGCAATGGTTAGAGGAAGTGGATAAAACTATTAATAAATATCATTCTTTGGCAAGATTAGCCACGGAAGGAATAGACGTGATCCTGGGTGGGGGGGAATTTGTCCGGCTGCCCCATTTAGGATTCGTGGTTAACGGTCGGCAATTGTTGGCTAAACACTATCTTATCGCCCCGGATTTTTCTCCGCAAGTCCCGAAAATTTTCGGCTTAGATGATGTTAATTATTTTACCGCTCAAACCCTTTGGCAAGAGCCAAATTTAGACAAGTTGGGACAACATTTAGGGATTATTGGCAACAGCAGCATGGCTGTGAGTTTAGCCCAAATTCTCCGACGTTTGGGGAAAGAAATTAGCTTAATTATCGAGGATAGTTATCTACTACCGGATATTGATCAGGAAATCTCCTCTTTAGTTACTGCCATTTTAGAAGCGGAAGGAATTAAGATTTTACCCGGCTATTGTCCTAGTCAAGTGAAAGCGATCGAGGGTCAAAAATGGCTACAATTAGGTAATCGTGTTATCGAAGTTGATGATCTCATTTTTGCCGGTAATTATCAAGTCAATGAACAGGGATTAAATTTGGTCGGGGTGGGAGTGAAACTAGAACAAGGATTAATCAAGGTTAATCAGCAGTTACAAACCGATAATTCCCGCATTTATGCTCTAAATTTACTCAGAAATAATTATCCCGATCCTACTTTAAATCACCGGGCCGCTTTTGGGTTAGTCAAGCATCTGCTCACGGGAGAAAAATTTAACTTTAATCCCGATCAAATTCCCTCATTTATTGCTTTTGATCCGGCTATTGCTTGGGTGGGTTTAACCGGAAAAGCGGACCAGGACAGCTATGGTGAGCAGGTAAAGATGATCAACTATCCAATTAAAAATATGGTCTCACAGCAAATCTGGGGGGAAACCACGGGATTTTGTCAATTAATCTACCGACAAGATGGTAAAATACTGGGAGCGCAAATAGTCGGTAATCAAGCAGCAGAAATGATTAGTATTATCAGTTTAGCTTTACAAGAAAATTTAACCATACAATCCCTCAATAAAAATATTTATGCTTGGGGAAGTATGGGAGAGATTATCGGAGAAATGACGGAATTAATCCCCCAGAAAAAATCTTGGTTAACTTGGCTAAAAAAATTATTTAGATAATTAGATTGAGAAGGAAGATTAAATTATGAAACCGAAATTTATTGTCTTTGAAGGTATTGACGGATCTGGAACAAGTACCCAAGCAAAACTCCTACAAGAATATTTTTTCAAGCGAGGGGAAAAAGCAGTTTTAAGTCCGGAACCTTCCGAGGGAGTCATCGGTCGTTTGATTCGAGAAATAATGCAAACTAATCTTATTTCTATCCAAGATCAAAATAAATTTGACCGACAAATGGCTTATCTGTTTGCAGCTGATCGCCATTATCACTTATATAATGATCACGATGGCGTTTTTAAACTTATTCACCAAGAACAAACCCACGTTATCACTACGCGTTATTATTTTTCTTCCCTGGCCTACAATTGCAATAATCCCGAAGAATTTGCGTTTGTTCGGCAGTTAAATCAACATTTTCCCAATCCCGATTTAGTCATTTATATCGATGTTCTTCCCGATATTTCTCTGGCAAGAATTAAAAACCGAGCCATCACAGAAGTGTACGAAAAACAAGAAAAATTAATCAAAGTTCGTCAGATGTTTCTGGATATATTTAAAGAATATAAAGATAATTGTTTACAACTGGATGGCAGTGATACAATAGAACAGCTTCACCAAAATATTATTAATTATCTTGACCGAATTAATTTAAATCCATGCTTAGTACAGAAACCACCCCTAAATTCATCTACCAACCCCACTATAAACCCAATCAATTAATCTGCGGTCACGGCCAAACGGCAATTATCACGGGATGGACAGTAAAACAGTCCCTTGCTAAACATTTAAATACCGACCAATACGCAGTAATTGGTAATCTTTATAGTCCCACCAGAGGAATTAGTCCCCTGCTGAGAAACTTAATAGCAAATCCCCACGTTAGATATTTAGTTATTCTCAATGCGACTAAGGAAGATAAAAACTCTGGTAGCTGTCAGTGTTTGCTAGATTTTTTTAGTCAAGGATTTCAGTCAGGAAAAAGTGACACAGGTAGAGAATGTTGGCTAATTAATTCTTCTATCACGGGATATATTGACAAAGAAATTAACCGAGAAACTCTCGAAAAATTACGTCAATCGATTCAATACCAAATGGTTAAATCTATCCCAGAAGCGATTGAAACTGTCAAAAATTATGCAGAACAATCTCCCTTACCAACTTGGGGAGAACCCTTAATCTTTCCCCTCTTAGAAAATCTTCCTTCTCTCCTACCCGGGACAAGATACGGTCATCGCATTGAAGGCAAAACTATTGCCGAAACTTGGGTAAAAATTCTCCAAAAGATTAAAACCACTGGCACAATTAGACCGACGGGATATGATGGTAAATGGCAAGAATTAATTGACCTAATGGCCGTTGTCACAAATGAACCCTCAGACTTTTATTTTCCCGAACCTAATTATTTGCCTATAGATAGAGCTTTTCTTACCGAATATATCGGACAAATTCTCGATGATTCCCCTATACACCAAGGAGTTAAATACACCTACGGTCAAAGATTGCGCTCTTGGTTTGGTCGAGACCAAATTGCACAGGTTATCAATAAATTAATCTCAGAAATTGACGCCGCTAGTGCAGTTATGTCCCTCTGGGATGTGAAAGACCACGAAAAGGGAGGTAGTCCCTGTTTAAATCATATTTGGGTGCGAGTGGTGGAAAATGAATTGTCTCTCACTGCAATATTTAGAAGTAATGATATGTTTGCCGCTTGGCCGGCAAATGCCATGGGATTGCGCGCTTTACAGCAACATATTAGAGATGAGATTAGTAAGCGCTCTGACTACAATTTATCAATGGGTCCATTGATTACTATCAGTCAATCGGCCCATATATACGATGATACTTGGGAAAATGTCGAACGATTAATCGCCACCCAGTACGATAAAATTGTCAATCAGCGCGATTTTTTTGACCCTAGCGGTAACTTTTTGATTTCTGTGGAAAAAGAACAAATTCTTCTCCAACAAACTACCCCCGGCAGTGGGGAAATTGTCGCCTGTTATCAAGGCAAAAATCCCCTCAAATTAATCCGCGAGCTTGCCGCTACTAATCCCGCAATTATTCCCGAACATATCGGTTATCTGGGAATCGAACTACAAAAGGCATACAACTGTCTCAAGAATAATCAGCCGTATATACAAGACCAGTAGGAATTATGAATTATCAATTATGAATTATGAATTATGAATTATGAATTGGGAATTGGGAATTGGGAGTTGGGAATTATGAATTGGGAATTGGGAGTTGGGAGTTGGGAGTTGGGAATTATGAATTATGAATTATGAATTGGGAATTGGGACCTATTTTCAGTGAAGGGTGAACAGTAATCATCAGATCTACCCATTATTAACCCTATTGCTGAATAACTATTTTAGGCTGTAGGTAGTATTCATCTTCTCTGACAACTATCTCACCAATGCCGAGAAATTGAGCCTCTAAAGACTCCACGGCAACCAGAGAACCTATCATAACATTTGTATCGGTGAGATTAATTTTTCTGCCGTGAAACCAATCGATAACTTTCTCTGGTGTCAAAGAAATCCAGTCTAGATGTGCCAAGGCAATGCGAGGCGAAATTAAACTCTCGGAATTAGCCATTAACGCTTCCAGATTAATACTATCGGCTAATTGAAAACCACAGCTTTCCGTGCGAGTTAAACTGGCTAAAGTGCCACCCACAGCTAACACCTTGCCCAAATCTCTGGCCAGGGAACGGATATAAGTCCCCGATCCACAGTCAATATCTAGCTCTATTTGTGGAAATTCGCCCTCTAACCAGCCTAAAACCGTAATTTGGTCAATTTTGACCTGACGAGGCTCCACTGCGATTATTTCCCCTTTGCGAGCCAATTCGTAGAGACGGCGACCATCCTGGTGAATAGCACTATACATCGGCGGAATCTGAGCAATATTGCCAATAAATTCCGCTAAATGGGGTTTAACTGCCTCTAAAGTTAAATCGCCACAGGGACAAGTGGCGATCGCTTTTCCCGTAATATCATCGGTATCGGTGCTGAGTCCTAACTGGATTTTGGCCCGATAAGCCTTATTTTCGGGTAAATAGGGCAGTAATCGGGTGGCAGATCCGACGGCGATCGGTAAGACTCCCGTAGCCATAGGGTCTAAAGTTCCGCCATGGCCGACTCGTTTTGTCTTAAGAATTTTTCGGACTTTGGCCACACAATCGTGAGAAGTCCAATCGGGGGGTTTATTGAGATTTAAAAAGCCAAACATTATAAATTATCAATTATGAATTATGAATTATGAAGTGGGGTGGTGGGGTGATGGGGTGATGGGGAGAATAGATAAAAGCAATCTCCTCAATTCTGAATACTGACGGCTGATAGCTAAAAATCTGACGTATTATATAATTGCATAACTTCGCTTAAAGGTAAACGGGAACGAACACCGAGGGAAAGGTCAGAAAAATGACCAAGATCATAATGATCAACGGCAGCGCGAGCAATCATAGCGGCGTTATCAGTACAGAGTTTAAGCGGCGGAAAATAGACGGTTAAATCATGATTTTTGGCGGCAGTTTCCAGATGATTTCTCAAGGCACTATTAGCAGCCACTCCTCCCCCGATCGCGATAGTTTTTAAACCATAATCTAAGGCACAATTGATTGTCCGACGGGTTAAACTTCTGGCTACCGTATCTTGAAAACTAGCGGCTATATCAGCTACGGGTAAATTATCTGGCTCGAATTTCTCTACTAAGCGCAAAACAGCAGTTTTTAAACCGCTAAAACTGGAATCGTAGGCATGAAAACCGCCGGTTGGTAAAGATATTTTACCTTCAGGTAAGGGAAAAGCTTGGGGATTACCATCTTTAGCCATGCGATCAATGATCGGACCTCCGGGATAACTTAAGTTTAATAATCGTGCCACTTTATCAAAAGCTTCTCCGGCTGCATCATCTCTAGTGGTTCCTAATTGTTGATATTTACCGCAGCCCTGCACATGGATTAAACTGGTATGACCTCCAGAGACTAAAAGAGATAAAAAAGGAGGTTTAAGATCAGATTCAGCTAGATAGGAAGCATAGATATGACCTTCGAGATGATGAATGCCGATAAAGGGTTTATCGTGGACAATAGCGAGGGTTTTGGCTGCCGTCATTCCCACCATTAAAGCACCTACTAAACCGGGGGCAACTGTGGCGGCTATTCCATCAATTTCTGACCAAGTTAAACCCGTTTCTTGCCAAGCTTTTTCTAGACAAAAATTAATGGTTTCTAAGTGTTGTCGGGAGGCCATTTCTGGCACAACACCGCCATAGAGACGATGGAGATCAATTTGAGAAGAAACCACACTACTCAACACACGGTTATGGTTAACAATAGCCACAGCCGTTTCATCGCAACTGGTTTCGATCGCTAAGATAATTGTCATGATTTAATCAGTAAATCGTCAGACACCCCCCTTATTAAGGGGGGATTAAGGGGGAATCCATCTTTAATTTAATTATAACCACTTACTTAATTTTGCTTAGGTACTTAATTAAAATTATCGTTCAGCAATTTCCATAGCCACCACCGCCGGGAGTTTCAATAATAAAAATATCACCAGGGTTCATTTCTACAGTCGCTGTGCCGGGCAATTCTTCGATAGTTCCATCGTTTCTTTCCACGACATTACGTCCTATTTTACCGGCTTTTCCTCCCGCTAGTCCAAAGGGGGGAATCTGGCGATTACCCGATAAAATATTAGCAGTCATGGACTCTTGAAATTTAATTCTTCTAATCACACCATCACCTCCAGAATATTGTCCCTTGCCGCCACTATCGGGGCGAATGCTAAAACTTTCTACTAACACAGGATAGCGCATTTCTAATACTTCCGGATCGGTGAGACGGGAATTAGTCATCTGGGTCTGTACGGCAGCAGTTCCCGCAAAATTTGCCCCCGCACCAGAACCGCCACAAATAGTCTCATAATATTGGTACTTTTGATTGCCAAAAGTGAAATTATTCATCGTTCCTTGACTGGCTGCCTGAATGCCTAAAGCGCCGTATAAAGCATTAACTATAGCCTGGGAAGTTTCCACATTTCCCGCTACTACGGCTGCTGGATAAACGGGATTAAGAAAACAGCCAGATGGGATAATTAAATGGAGGGGTTTGAAACAGCCAGCATTTAAAGGAATTGCCTCCTCCACAAGGGTACGAAAAACGTATAAAACCGCCGCTCTTGTCACTGCCAGGGGTGCATTAAAGTTATTATTTAACTGGTTAGATGTGCCAGTAAAATCGATGCTTGCTTGACAATTTTCAATATCTATGGTAATTCTGACCTTGATGACAGCACCGTTATCTAGATAATAGGTAAATTCGCCATCTTTCAAGACAGATATAGCTTTTCTCACCGCTAATTCGGCATTATCTTGAACAAACTGTTGATAGGCTTTAACCATAGCTAATCCGTAGCGATCAACCATATTATGTAATTCTCTTTCTCCCTTAGCATTAGCAGCTATTTGTGCCTGAAAATCGGCAATATTTTGGGCGATATTGCGTGCAGGAAAAGGACTATTAGTTAAGTGATTAATTAATTCTTGTTCCCGAAACTGTCCCGCCGCTACCAGCAAAAAATTATCGAATAAAATTCCTTCTTCGCTAATATGGACAGAGTGGGGAGGCATAGAACCGGGGGTAATGCCACCGATATCAGCTTGATGTCCCCGGGAGGCAAGATAAAATAATATTTCCTGATTTTGGCGATCAAAAATAGGACTAATTACTGTGACATCCGGCAGGTGAGTACCGCCATTATAAGGATTATTAGCTAGATAAACATTCCCCCGACGAATCGTCTCCCCTTTATCCTGAATTAAGCTTTTAACACTATCGGCCATAGAACCTAAATGGACGGGAATATGAGGAGCATTAGCGATTAAGTTTCCTACCTCATCAAAGATAGCACAGGAGAAGTCTAGACGTTCTTTAATATTGACACTTGCTGCCGTATTTTGGAGAGTAATCCCCATTTCTTCGGCAATAAATTGATAGAGATTTTTAAAGATTTCTAGATAAATAGGATCGGCAACGGTAGTTATTTCTGTGCGGTGAGAATTGAGAGGGGACATAGGAAAATCAGTTATCAGTTATCAGTTATCAGTTATCAGTTATCAGTTATCAGTTATCAGTTATCAGTTATCAGTTATCAGTGATTAGTTATCAGTTAAGCTGTACTGAATTTAATTGGAAATTTTAGTACAAATGCTCAAACTGCCTCTCCCTGCTCCGCGGCTCTGGCACTCCCCTGCAATCTTAACGAGTAATTTAGATAGTCAACAGCTTACTGGTGATCACTGGCTGTTCACTGTTCACCGATCACTGTTCACTGATAGGGGCTGACTGATATATAATCGCAGTCAGTACCAGAGGGTGAATTATGGATAAAACCAGCTTGATCGATAAAGTGAAACAAATGGCTAATAAACGCGATTATTTACTGCAATTGCGCGATAAACCCGACATTGGGGGACTGAGATTAGATGTTAATCAAGCTCTTGAGGAGTTGGATGAATTACTCGATGAGTTTCAAGCAACTTTTCCTGAAGAAAAACTTAGTTAACTATCCGACTCGATGGAATTGAGATTTGTCCGATTGTGCTAATTTTCCCAAGTCATCGATCGCTTTGATCATATCTTGGGAAGATATATCTTTAGAGCAGTATAGATCAAAGGCTGTAGTTTGATTATTTTTTTCCATTGGAAGATTTGCCAAGGAACTATAGGCGATAATGCGGACATGGGGGTCGAATTGTTTGATATGAATAGCGGCGCTGTGTCCATCTAAGACAGGCATCCGTACATCTAAAATAATTACATCCGGTTGACAACTTTTCGCCAAGTCGATCGCCTGTTGACCATTAACCGCAATTCCCACCACCTGACAATGCGGCTGCTGGGAAATTAAAGTCTTGAGTCCTAAACAAGTTAGATCGTGATCGTCAGCAATTAAGACTTTAATTAGGTCTCTTGGCTTCATTATAATTATTTTGCATTCCCTAGAGGTCTCACCTTTTATCATTGTAGAGGCTGTTTGTCTTTTTGCCTTCACTTCACGACACTTCCCATCACCCCATCACCCTATCACCCCAATTCATAATTTATAATTCCCCCACTCTCTTCTCTCTTTGCTCTTCTCCCTTCTCCCCAACTCCCACTCTGCAATAACTACTGGCAGCCAGAAATACGTTCGGTAATATCACACTTTGTGCTTTTTGTCAAAAAAACTTTTTCTTTGCAATAAAACTACACAAAAAAAAGATCGTCGTTGTCGGTAAAATTGACTAATTTACCCGTTTTAATTAGGATCACCTTGTAGGTGTGGCAAGGGTTTCAACCATTGCTGCCCAAAAAAGCACAAAGTAACCCACCATGAAATTATATCAAATCGCTGTAACCATTACAACATCGTTGTTAAATCAAAATCTTTCTCAATTAATTCTTAAGAATTTGTAAATATTGCGGAATGTTAATTTAAATATTCTCAAGCTTTTGGAATCAATATATAATTTTTGCTTATCTTTGTTGGAAAATAGAACTCCTGTAAAAATCCAACATCTACCATTGGGTTAGAATTCTCCGAGTCGGGAGATTATTTTTATTTATTCTTCCCACTTCATAATTCATAATTCATAATTCCCCCACTCCCTTCTCCCCCACTGTTTACTTAAAACCCCCCACTGATCACTGATCACTGAAAAAAGCCTAACTTTGGACAAAAATCTGGTTTGTGTCCCCTCTTAGCGATAAAATTTCTACATCTGGACCGTCGAAAAGTATAAGTTTTGTAAAGTAAAATTAAGAAGGGAGACAAATTTAAGATAACCAACTTATGGAAGTAACTTTTACCGCTGCCGAATCCCTAGAAATTGTTGTTGCTGAACAAACCATCCCGATTCAGCATTATCTGCGCCAACCGCAGAGATTAGTACAGGCTATCGTTGAGACTAGCTTAACAGAACACCTGTCTGAGAATCGGTTTCGCCTAAAAATGCGTCCCCTAAACTTTTTGAATATGTACTATTTTCAGCCCACGGTTATTCTTAATGTCTGGGCCACCTCTGAGGGGACGATATTTTTGCAATCAGAAGACTGTCAGATCAAAGGTATTGATTATATCAACGATCGCTTTAGCCTCAATGTTAAAGGCAAACTCGCTCCTGTGGAAAAAAATAATCAAACCTATCTAGCGGGAAAAGCCAATCTTGAGGTGAAAGTCGCCCTACCACCGCCATTATGGTTAACCCCGCGTCCCTTGTTAGAAATCACCGGCAATAGTCTCCTAAAAGGGGTTTTATTGCGCATTAAACAGCGTTTAATGAGTCAATTGTTGCAAGATTACCAACAATGGGCTAAACAGGATATTATTGCCCAAAATTACCCCGAAACCATTCTCGATCTCTCCCTTAGTTAAATAAAAATATGAGTTGGACAAAAGTACTATCTGTAGATTCCCTTGCCCCCGGCGCCCGTCAAGTGGTAAAAGTGGGGGAAAATTCCATTCTGTTGATTAACAATAACGGTCAATTCCACGCCGTCGGTAATCGTTGTCCTCATTTAAAATTATCGATGACGAAGGGCAAAATTACCGAAGACGGCGCGATCATTTGTCCCTGGCATCGTAGTTCGTTTGATCTCTGTACTGGTGCTGTCAAAGACTGGATTACTTGGCCCCCGGTGGTTAACAAAGCGATGGCGGCAGTTTCTCAACCCCAAGCTTTACCCGTTTATCCCCTTCGCATCGAAGACGGCAGCATCTGGATAGACGCATAACCGCTCACCGAGGGGGGGTTTTGGGCAACCTAAAGAGCAGTTGCTTTAACTGACAATGGGTTAATCTTTTAAAGCAACCTCTCAAATGTCATTCTCTCAAATCCTTATCTAGCAACGTTTTTAGTCGATTTCTCGGAAATATATAGCTGAAAATTCGTCAAAACGTTGTGCCTTGTAGGTTGATTCATGAATCAACCTACCATGAGAGCCAAAACCTGTACTTCCCTGCTCCCTAGCTTACCTCATAAGCGATTAAGGGTAGCAAACAAAAGAATTAAGTAGCTGGTTATAATTAAATTAAAAATGGATTTTAGGTTCGATCCCCCCTGCCCCCCTTGATAAGCTATCCCTTATAGGGATCTTTCTTAACAATTTTTTCAGTAAGCACTCCAACCCTTATCCTGACTTGATTTCAGTTTTTTCCTTGTCAGTAAGGGTGTCAACAAGGAATATTACAGATTGTTAACCGAGTCTTGAAAG
>NZ_JBHFLL010000325.1:0-23696 GCF_041928595.1 Microcystis sp. BLCC-F209 | reverse complement strand
GACTTCGTAACTGTTTTGAGCTTCAAAATTAGGAGTAAAACCGACATAGAAAAGAGCCGAATTCTGAATTAAGAAGCGCTCCCTATCCCGTCCCGTGAGGAAGAGATTATTGGTTCCTAAACCATCATCTTCAATCAGGAGGTCGGCGACTTTAAATTCTGGTGTGACATCGACATTTTCAGCTAACTCGGTGACAGCATTTTGGAAAATTAGGGCTGTGGGAGCTTGATTACTAGGATTTTCATTAACATCATTGACAGTAATTGTCAAGGTTTTCTCAAAACTTAGTCCCCCTTGGTCGGTGGTTTTTACCCGAATACTGTAACTATTTTTGGTTTCAAAATCCGGGGAATTATTAATCTGTAATTGATTCCCTACAATCGAGAATGCTGTATTATCTGTATCTCCTGTTCCTGTAACTAAGCTATAGGTAAAGCTATTACCAGTATCGGGGTCTGTGGTAGAAAATGTTCCAATCACTGTATTAACAGGGACATTTTCATTTACTGTGGTCGCACTTAATGCTAAATCCGTCGGAGCTTGATTACCGGGAGTTTCATTAACATCATTGACAGTAATTGTCAAGGTTTTCTCAAAACTTAGTCCCCCTTGATCGGTGGTTTTTACGCGAATACTGTAACTATTCTTGGTTTCAAAATCGGGAGAATTATTAATCTGTAATTGATTCCCCACAATCGAGAAGGCAGTATTATCTGTATCTCCTGTTCCTGTAACTAAGCTATAGGTAAAGCTATTACCACTATCGGGGTCTGTACCGGAAAATGTTCCAATTACTGTATTGGGGGCAACATTTTCATCTACGGTACTGGCACTTAATGCTAAATTTGTCGGAGCTTGATTACTAGGATTTTCATTATCAGTATCAGTATTAGTAATGATTCCCACAACTGCGTCAGTCGTACCTATGGCATAACCTGTCCCAGGAGCAAGGTTTAAAGTTACGGTTTCATCATCTTCAACATTTGTATCAGCAGTGGGGTCAATTGTTACAGTCGCAGTATCTGAACCAGCAGCGAAAGTAACTGTCCCTGTGGTTGCGGTGAAACTTGCTGCACCAGTTTGGGTGTAATCTGTGTCAAAAGTGGCTGTCCCCCCGACTGTATAATTGACGGTCAAAGCATCAGTTGTTGCTCCGGTGCGAGTGAAGGTATAGACGAAGTTAGTTGTCCCATCTTCAGTAACACTTCCAGGAGAGACAGCAAGAGTAATACTAGGAAGGTTGATAATAGTCAGCAGGGTCTTGACTAAATCATCAGGATTTGGAGCGACAAAGGAACTACCGCCTGTGGTAGTTGCTATTGACTCAAGATCTGGATCAAGAGAACCGAAGTTCCCTGTATAAATTGTATAGATCTCAAGGTTTGCGATCGATGTGTCGGGAGTAGGGGACTCCTCTGTAAACTCAAACGGAGGTAAAGGTTCAGCATCGGGGTTCACTGACAGGGAACGTCCAGACTCATTAGAGTTAATCGGAATTAGAGTAAAAGAGTCCAGACTGCCACTTGCTCCCACCGTGCGCGAACTAGATGTGATGGTAGCCCCAATGTTAGCAGCAAGTGTGGCAACTGTGGCTGCTAGAGAACCGTCCTTAGCAGGTGCATCCGTAAATAGTACCACCCGATGTACGCCAGCCCCTGGTCTCCAGTTTCCCATCGTGCCGTTTAATGCTTTGAGCAGTCCGTCAAATGCTGTTTCTGGCAAGTCGCCGCCTCCAGAAACACCAATTCCATTTAGGGCATTAAGCGCAGCCGTTTTTCGATCAGCAAATTGATCTTGATCGGTAAATGGAAGAATGATTGAAGTAGGCTCACCGATCGTTGTATCTTTAAACCCAACAATGCCAATACGCGCATCTTTTGTATCATCAGCAAATAGGGCATTAATAATTGCAGTACCCTGTGTCTTCACTGCGCCTATGTCATCACCCATACTGCCTGTGGTATCGATGACAAGCGCGAAATCTGATTGATAGGTTAGTCCTTTTTTCTTTAGGTTAAATGTTTCTCCTCCTTTAAACATTACCTTTTCTATGTTGGTGATAGTATCAGTTCCCTCGTTGGCAGCACCACGAACATGACGGGATGTCCAGGTTCCGTCAGGGTTTTGTCGCAAATCATAATCAGTTGGCTTACCTTTGAAACCAACGGTATCTGTGCCATTACCTCCGAATAGACTATCATTACCACCAGCCCCCCATAAGAAATCATTACCATCACCACTCTGGAGAGTATTGGCAGAAGGACCTCCAATCAGCAAGTCTTTTGAGTTGCCAGCCGCCGAAGAGTTCCAGTCACTGTCTCCTGAAACAGCCCTGTCAATTGTCGCACCCTCAGTGTAATCAAAATTTAATTCGTGAAGCGATCCATCAACATCGTAAGCGATATATGATATCTGCTCTGGAAGACCTAGTTCCTGATAAATTTGGTTTACAAATTTGACGTTTTCGCCCTTGTAGTCTGTGACATAATCCCCATTATCACGCCGTCCCGTCAGAGCATGACCTAGCTCATGTACAATGGCTGTTACAGCAGTATCTTCTACGGCCTTACCTGTTGGTGTGATGTAAGTATTGTTTGTCAGAAATGATAGGTCTAACTCTAATTTGCCCGTATTAGGATAGGCTGCAAATGCACCTGGTACAAATTTGATCTCTATGGTTTTTCCAGCATCGATCCAATTATCGAACATTGTTTTTGCCGTTGAAGATCCATCGTATGCTGTTTGCATCGCACCCAGAATAGTTGCTTTGTCGGCAGCAGTAAAGGCAATACCACCATCACTCGGCAAGAAAGTAGTTTTTTCAGCAAAGCTCCAAACCATGATTTTGCTCCTTACAATTAATAAAGTCGGTTAATTCGATATTGATCGAGAGTCAAGATTTGTTGTAAATCAAGAACGTTTTTGTAGCGGATCTCTGTCTTACTTGAAATAAAACATTGATCAACAAGGATTTTCGTTAGATTGGTATATCCATTTGCACCTTGTTCCACGGTCTTTCTCATCGCAGATTGAGCGATATTTGAAAAAGGACCTCGCGTACTTTGCCAGGAATGACGAAATAGCCACAGCACATCTGCTGGAATTCGTTTTGAGATAGAGGGTTGGGGGTTTTCCCCAGAGGGTGATCTCATTATTTCCGAGCCAGCATAGTCCGCGGCATATTGCTGGAACAAACGGTTACCTAGAGGTATAAGTGGCTGAGTGAGAGATGGTCTTTGACCAGATAAGAGAACCTGATCCCACAAAAATTGTCGTTCATTCCAAACAAAAACAGCATCAATTATTGGACTACTTGAGCGACGTATCGCCAGTTGAACCCAAGGACTATCTAAGCGACAAGTTATATTAGCTCGAGATGTTGGCAAGCCTGGGGGAGGCTTGAGGGGTTCATCGCCTGATGTTACTAGGGGTAGTCGGACAAATATGAGATTTATCCTAGATTCTTCTCTCGAATTCCCCTGGCAAGGTTTTGTCTTTGAAAATTTAGCTGAAATGTAATCCGTTAGAGAAGTTATAAATGACTTAAAATATGGGTCATTTACAGCTTTAATTGATCTCACTTCTGACGTAACAGAATCGTCAATAATTCGTATGGCATAACCATTGGAATTACACATCCATGCCTCTGTTGCTTGTGTTGTTCTAAATACTTTGTAAATTACGAAAACTGTCAATACCGATAGCCCAATAGTTACTACATATCGGAGTTTTGCTTTGATTTTTTCTAAAAACTGTTTAGCCATTTATGATCTAAGAAAATAAGTTTTTTGATTATTTTGATTTTGTTTACTTCCTTGGGAGATTCTGTAGTTACTTTGTCCTCAATATTAATTATTTATTCAGGCTATTCAGTCCGTTTTTACACAACATATCCAGTGACTGGCGTAGATTGGGCTTAACGACACAAGACCCACGCAGGTACACTATATCAAAGGATTCTAAATGATTGCCATCGGAGACCGTCAACTCTTTAATTAATCCTTGTTAAGCTAAACGGCTTTTACTTCGGATCACCGATATAGACTCCAAAAGGGTTATAGCTGTTGGATCATGCAGGTTAAGCGCCGTTTAGCTTACTATCCTAGTAGCATTTTTTTTGTCTCGTCAATACATATAAGTTATCTTTATTTTTTTTTACATAAGTTTTACTAATTAAGCACAATAAACTTGATTTAATTTACCTGATAATGTATGGTCGGTTGCTCAACTTCGGGATTGCCGGTAGTGATATTGTAGGATAAGGACAAGTCGAGAAGGCAGGCAATCAGCGTCGGGAGAAACCGCTTATGTTATTTAGCCATTCTTGGGGTGGTCGGTATGATTATCGGAATGGGTGGCGACCTATTTTTCGATTGTTTTTTTTAATTCTCGTCGCTAACATTCCGCGAGTTATAGCCGAACCTTTAGATAAATATTGTCTCTCACCGGTAGAGCGAAAACCCGAGACGAGATTAACATTATCCCCGAATAAAACAGCACGAGTAACAATCCCAATGCGCGGCCAATCGTTGGAGGTGGTCGTCTCCGGTGTCGATACCCTGCTACTGAAACGGAAAGGCACTCCAACGCCTCTGGTATCGGTGAGGGCCCCGCAATACGATTACGGCCAGATTGACGCTCTGGTTTCGACCCGAGATGGTTGGCTCTGGATCGATGGGGGACAAATCGATTACATGGCTCGGCTCGATCTGAATGCTAATCCCCCTACCCTTGGTACACCGAAGGCACTTCCCGAACTCTACGAGCGACCCTGCTCGTTTTGGCATCGTTTCTGGGGTAACTGTATCATCGCTCAGGGAGTTTACAGCCAGGCGTTGGATCGCGTATTGATCACTGGTCATCGCGCTACATTTTGGGGACGATCATCCCTCACCACCTTGGAGATCATTGCTGGAGAAGGGAAAGAGATGGAGTCGATCGCACGGGGTGCTAGTCTTGTTTACCCCGTTTATGATGTCCCGCGATTACGAGGTAT
Organism: Microcystis sp. BLCC-F209; assembly: GCF_041928595.1. Classification (NCBI taxonomy): domain Bacteria; kingdom Bacillati; phylum Cyanobacteriota; class Cyanophyceae; order Chroococcales; family Microcystaceae; genus Microcystis; species Microcystis sp. BLCC-F209. Next base: position 18,700 of record NZ_JBHFLL010000325.1, on the reverse strand, counting down.
TTTGCTCAGAGGGATAAAAGATGAGTTGTTCTTTTACGATGGGATTACTGTCACCACCATACTTTCAGGAGAAAGTGCGCGGAGTCGGAACGGTATAACTGGGTGGTACATCGACAGCACTCACTCTGGGAGAACTTTCGTAACTAACGCTGGTCGTTTCCGCGATCCTTTTCTTAGGGAAATAAAAGCAGGGCCACTGGCGATAGAGATCGCTGTTCCCAAGACACTCGCCGGAAGTTGGTTGAGTTTGTTTCAAAAAGTGGATAAGGAGCCGTTGTGGGGAATTACCCGTCAGTCCCTTTTTGTGGAAATACAAGGCGCTTTCAAACCGGTCGCTACCGTTCGAGAGGGAGCTTTTCTAGACGGACCAGCCGGTATCGAACAGTCGTCAGATGGCTCGATCACTTTCACCGTTAAGGACAAAACCACGGGGCGCTCTACCGATTACCGGCTCGCACGCTCCTCTGTGACAGGCCAGTGCGGGATTCGTTTAAAGGCCCGAAGACCGATATCGCTCACCCCGTAGTTTTTCCCGGGGTAGGCATTGCCCACCACCGTTAAATAAGGGTTTAAAGGTGAATGGGTGGGCAGTGCAGCACCCTAGAGTAAGATGTTCTTATTGGATTTTTGCCAAAGACTGCTTAAATTCTGCGAGAGAATTAGCGGTAACTGCTGATTTTAGTATCTCTTTTAAGAGAGCAAGGTTAGTGATTTTGTCAATCATCTCTTCAATTTCTGAAGAAATCTGTCCGAACCGCACAGTTAAAACTGTTTTTATGTCATCGCGGCTATTTTCTAACACCCCAATTTCCTTGCCAATCTTCTTACCCTGTTCTATTCCTCGCAATTCCATATTAATCATTAAAGGCATGGTTCTTTCCTCCTCAAATTGTTTGATTTTACTCTCTAAACTTGACTGCAATTCAGGGGATAAAGTCATCATATTGTCGATGATTTCAAACAGTTTAATTATCTGTTCCCTCTCGAACTCCTTTTCATATAATCCCCTGATTAATTTCTATTTCCACTGTTCCCGTTCTGGCAGCTTCCCAGTAGTCGCTTTTGTTTTCAGGTGTGCCATGACTATTATAGCAAAGGGATTGCTACTTGTTTCCAATTAGTCACTGATAACTGATAACTGAATAAAGTTTGTCAGCGAAACGTTTTTTGTCTTAAAGTCCAGAAAATGGGTTTCTCCGAAAAACCCTTTTTCTAGGTGAACTTCAGGAAAAAATAAGTATAAAAACGCTTCAAAATACTCGCTTAATGCTTCTTTCCATGGTTCATTATAATTGGCTGTTGTTGGGTTCATTGGAGAAGAAAATTACTGAGACTATTGTTCTAAAAGTTGATGCAACTCATCAAAAGAATTAACGGTTAATGCCGATTTCAGTAACTCATCTAAAATCGATAATACAGCAATTTTATCCACAGCTTGCTCAATTTCTATTGGAATATCACCCAATCGCGTTTTCAGCACCGTTTTAACATAGTTACGAGCATTTTCTAACGCTCCGATTTCCTTACCCTGTTCTATTCCTCGTAACTCCATATTACTCATTAAAGGCATGGTTCTTTCCTCCTCAAATTGTTTAATTTTACTCTCTAAACTTGACTGTAATTCAGGGGATAAAGTCATCATATTGTCGATGATTTCAAACAGTTTACTAAGTAAGGTAGGTATTACCCACACTACTTATTTATGATGATACTAAAAGACTTCCTACACTCCTCAAAAGAATTTACTATAAGTGCGGCTTTTAACATCTCTTCTAAAACCGAAATAACTGAAGCATCATTGAGACATTGTCCAATATCTCCAGGAATATCGCCTAGTCGGTTTTCCAAAACTTTTTTCACAAAATCACGAGCATTTTCTAACGCTCCAATTTCCTTACCAATTTCCTTACCGCGTTCTATCCCTCGTAACTCCCCAATTTCCTCACCAATTTTCCTTCCTCGTAACTCCATATTACTTATTAAAGGCATGGTTCTTTCCTCCTCAAATTGTTTAATTTTACTCTCTAAACTTGACTGCAATTCAGGGGATAAAGTCATCATATTGTCGATGATTTCAAACAGTTTAATTATCTGTTCTCTCTCGAACTCCTTTTCATATAATCCCCTGATTAACCTCCACTTCCACTGTTCCCGTTGTGGCAGCTTCCCAGTAGTCGCTTTTGTTTTCAGGTGTGCCATGACTATTATAGCAAAGGGATTGCTACTTGTTTCTAGTTCTGTCCATCTTTCCTCATAGTCCAGTAATTTGACTGTTGGGAATTTCAGACTCACTTCACAGCCGGCGATAGTATAATTATAGGAATCTGGTCGCCAATTTACTCGTTCATCTCCTAATATAGCGAGACTGATAACTGGTTTCTGATACAAATCAAAGGCCCGATAGTTATAAATATACATCCTCTGAGGGAAATTTTCTTCGTATTGACTTTGAATTTCAATATGAATCAAAATCCAGACTTCTTGTCCCTCAAGTAGCCAAGCCTTATAAAGTTTGTCAGCGAAACGTTTTTTTGTCTTAGCTGAAGCGGTAATCCGTTTGAGTTCTTTTTCTAGGGATTCGGGAGTTTTTGTCCAATCAATTAGTTGGTGAACTTCAGGAAAAAAGAAGCATAAAAACGCTTCAAAATACTCGCTTAATGCTTCTTTCCAGGGTTCATCATAATTGGCGGTTGTTGGGTTCATTTGAGTTGTTTGCTTACTCGTAGGCTGTGAAGCGCGATAGCGTAACGCACCGATTTAATAATAGAGGTGAATGGTGGTAATCTGGGGATTTTGTGGTAAAAAAGCGGATATTTGTTCGATTCCGTCTTGATTGGGAGTGAGAATAACGGTGGCGACTTCTGGAATTACCCCAGCTTGGAGACTTTGATAATCGGTGACACCAGCATCAAGGAAGACTAAGGTAGCGGTTAAACGCTGATTTCTCACACTATTCACCTGATTAGCTTGACTCAAGCCATCAGATTGAGCAAAATTGAACAAAACATCGTCAACAGCAGGAAGGCTCGGCAACAGGGTAGAAGTCATGGTGTTGGCAGCAAAGGATGACTGCGGCTATTTTATGCAAACAATCGCCAATTTTTCAAGACCCCTGTAACAGAAATTAATATTGCAAGAAAACGGGTTTCTCAAAGAAACCCGTTTTCTAAAAATGCTTCAAAATATTCGCTTAATGCTTCTTTCCTGACAGTATATATTAAGAAAAGCAACGAATACTTTACAGATAAACAAAAATATGCAGCAAATTCTAGGATTAGAGACACAACCAAAAATCTGGCATTGGCGGGGATTCAAAATCACCTATCAGAGTGCGGGGGAGACGGGACCGGCGATCGTGCTTGTGCATGGATTTGGGGCATCTTGGGGACATTGGCGGAAAAATATCCCCGTTTTAGGCGAAAAATGTCGCTGTTTTGCCCTAGATTTAATTGGTTTTGGCGGTTCCGACAAACCCGAACCGCAAAAGGAGATCGATTACACTTTCGAGACTTGGGGGGCGCAAATTGCCGATTTTTGTCGGGAAGTGGTGGGGGGTCCCGCTTTTTTGGCGGGTAATTCCATCGGTTGTGTGGCCATTATGCAGGCTGCCGTCGATTATCCCGATTTTGTCCTTGGGGTAGCGGCGATTAATTGTTCCCTCAGACTACTGCACGAAAGAAAACGGGGGAAATTACCCTGGTATCGTCGTTTAGGTGCGGATATTGCCCAAATAATTCTCAAAAATAAAGCAATTGGGGCTTTTTTCTTCCAACAGATCGCTAAACCCCAGACAGTGCGTAAAATTCTCCTGCAAGCTTATCGGCGCTCGGAAGCGGTAACAGAGGAATTAGTAGAAATAATCCTAAAACCCGCCCGAGATCCAGGAGCGATCGAGGTTTTCCTCGCTTTTACTGGTTATTCTGGCGGCCCACTGCCGGAAGACCTACTGCCGATCCTCCCCTGTCGGGCCATTCTGCTTTGGGGTAGCGAGGATCCTTGGGAACCCTTGGCCTTAGGCCAAGAATTAGCACGATTCCCGACAGTAAAACAGTTCATCCCCCTAGCTGGTTTAGGCCACTGTCCCCAGGATGAGGCCCCTGAAATAGTTAATCCGATTTTATTAGACTTCCTGCAAGCTCCTATCTAAGTCCCTCTAGTAACCAGAAGGCCGGGCATTAATCGGTTGTTGGATGGTGAAACCGCGGTTAATACTTGGAGGTGGGACTTGATTGGGGGTGCCATTATTGCTAGGTGGCATTCCCTGATTGGGATAACCGGTGACGTTCGGTTGACTGCCGTAGACGGGGGGCTGATATACGGGAGGTTGATAATAGTTGGATGGGTTGCTAGAGGCCCGGACCGGGTTAGGGTTGGTATTATTCCAGGAGGGTGGGGCCTGAACATTTTGTTGATCGGGGGAATTATTCCCCTGGGGATTAACTTGATTCGGGCTGCCCCCGGGGTTGAGATTAGGAGAATTATTCAAGTTAGCAGTCCGCGAGCGATTTTCGATTTCCCTTTGTAAAGGATAATTGCTAGTATCGCCACTAATCGGTCGCACTTGAATCGGTTGCAGACTTTTACTAGCCTTCGGAGCCTGATTTTGCCTAGTCTGCGGCATTAACGGGGCAAATAAGGAGGGTTTCTCGTTGTTGTCGGGATTAGTGTTTAAAGGATTAAAAGGCTGCGTCGGGGCCGGTTTGTTCGGGCGAGCGGTATTATTATGGGCAGGAATGGCCGGCAGTGGTAGAGCAGTGGGGGGAGGAGCATCGGTAATCTGGTTAGCTCGGATTTCCCGTTCCTCTAAGGACATTCCTGGGGTATCTAATACCGAATCCAACCATTCAGGATTTTGTTGATATACAGAGAAACCAATTAGAGCCAAGGAAAATATTCCTAACGGTAGCCAAAATAAGGGTTGGGCAAAGGGTTTTAATCCCGCCAGGAAATAGCGCATGGAAGAAGAATCTTTATAGTCACTCATACCGCTTAACCCTCTATAGGTTTTCCTCCATGCTATCAAATCATTAAGCAGTTATCAGTTTTTTGCCCTCAGCCGTCAGCCCTGCACCACAGGTGAGGCTCAGGTTGCTCCCAGTATTGCTGCTTACGAACAAAAGTATCGTCAAAGCTCAGGCTCTCGGTTTCAATCTTAAGAGTTTTCAGTTCCCCGTTCCCTGATATAGCGTACAATGATAAGATTGTTTTCAAAGATACAATAGGCGTTTGTCTTCGCTAGAGAGTTTATGAAAGTTGGCGATCGAGTTCGTGTAATTGAGTCTGTGGTAGTTTATCACCATCCTGAACACAAATCGAATCCTTTTGACGTGAAAGGATTAGAGGGAGAGGTGAAAGCGATTGTCACCGAATGGCGTGGTAGGCCGGTTAGCGCCAACCTACCCGTCCTCGTCGAGTTCAGTAAAAAGTTTAAAGCCCATTTTCGAGATTTTGAGTTAGAAATCGTGGAAAAAGCCGCCGAATAGGGACTTTTTCGCTTTTAAGCTACAAAGCGAATAAATTTATTTTTGCCCACCTGTAGGACTTTTCCCCTTAAAGCTTCGGCTGTCTGAAAACTTTTGTCCACATCGGTGATTTTCTCGCTATCGATCCTCACAGCGCCCCCCTGAATCTGTCTTCTCCCTTCGCCGCTACTTTTACACAAGCCGGTGGCCGAGAGAAGATAGAATAATTTCAGGGGAAAAGTGACCGCCGCGAGGGAAAATTCGGGTACAGAAGCCGCGGATGCTGTATTTCCCTGTAAAACTATCTCCTGCGCCGTTTTTTGTGCCTTTAATGCCTCCTCTTTCCCGTGAAACTGGGCAACTACCTCGATCGCCAGTTGTTTTTGTGCCTCCCGCGGATTGCTCGGCATAGCATCTAAGGGCAAATTTGTCAATAGTTCGTAATAATCTTTTAACAAAACGTCGGGGGTTTTTTCCAGTTTCGAGTACATGGACAGGGCCGATTCCCGCAATCCCACATAATTATTCAGGGATTTGGACATTTTTTGACTGCCATCGGTTCCGATTAAAATCGGTAAAAGTAGCCCGAATTGCGGTTTTTTAGCGAAATATTTCTGTAAATCGCGACCGACGGCAATATTAAATTTTTGATCGGTTCCTCCCAATTCGACATCGGCCTCGACAGCCACGGAATCATAACCCTGCATTAAGGGATAGAGAAATTCATGGAGAAAAATCGGGTTTTCCTTGTCGTAGCGTTCGGAAAAGCCTTCTTTTGCCAACATTTGCCCGACGGTCATGGTGGAGAGGAGTTCGAGAATTTGTGAGAGGTCTAATTTCCCCAACCATTCCGAGTTATAGCGAATTTCTAGACGATTAGGGGTGTTAAAATCTAAAATTGGGCGCAATTGTGCCAGATAATTCTCGGCATTGGTTCTCACTTCTTCGATGGTTAATTGTTTTCTAACTTCCGATTTTCCCGTCGGATCGCCGATTCTAGCGGTAAAATCGCCAATAATTACCACTGCTATATGACCAGCATCCTGGAAGGCCCGCAGTTTCCGAAAAGGAATACTATGACCTAGGTGAATATCGCTGCCGGTGGGGTCAATACCTAGTTTAATTCTTAAAGGGCGATCGGTAGTTTGCAGTAGTTGGGTTAAATTTTCCCTAGGATCTTGGGAGTCGGGTTGATGGGGGAATAAATCACTGATTCCACGGGTTAGCCAGTCTAGGGAGGAAGATACGGTCATTGTTGCTCATTTTCCACAGCCTTCCCATTATAGTTTTTTATTATGTCAAGTCACAAGCAAAAGGTAAATAAACCAGCATCTTCAATCAGAGTCGATAACATCTTGACAATTCTCTCGATCGAATATAGAGTCTTAAAATCTTACTCTCCCGAATTTCAAAAAATTTTCTGTCTTGAATTGCGATCAGATAAGCCAATGAATCCTAGTTATAATAACTCTATACCCGTGCAGAGGATCAAAGTTTCTGTAATTGTTTCTACCTATAAATCAGCGGAGTTTATCCGAGGTTGTCTAGAGGATTTGGTTACTCAAACTCTTTATGAAAAGGGAGAAGTAGAAATTATTATTATCGATAGTGCTTCTCCAGAGAATGAAGGGGAGATTATCCAAGAGTTTCAAGAAAATTATCCTAATATTATTTACCAGAGAACTCAAGAACGAGAAACCCTCTATCGAGCTTGGAATCGCGCTATTAAACTAGCTAGGGGTTCCTATATCACCAATGGGAATACTGATGACCGTCGCTGTTTCAATGCTCTAGAAATTCTGGCTAATTATCTAGATAATAATAGAGAGATTAGTTTAGTTTATGCCGATCAATTAATTACCACCATCAAAAATGATACTTTTGCCACCACCCCCGCTTTAAAACATTGGAATTGGCCAAATTACTCCTATCCACAGATGCGTCAAGGTTGTTGTGTGGGTTCTCAACCAATGTGGCGAAAAATGCTGCACGATAAATATGGTTATTTTCAGGAAAATTTTCGCTGTGCTGGTGATTACGAATTTTGGTTAAGAATCGGCAGTCAAGGGGAAAAAATGGCTTTAATTCCTGAGATTTTAGGTTTATATTATTTAAATCTCCAAGGTTTAGAACATGGCAGCAATGGTCAAGCATTAGAGGAACATTATCAAGTATGTAAAATCTATGAAATTCCTCACCCAGAAATTAAGGATATAGAAATTAAACCCAATCCAGTTAAGATGGAAGATTTAGGGAAAATTTTAAATAAGGATGAGCGAGAAAAATTACAAACAATTCAAGCTATCTCCCAGAAGAGATTCCCTATTATTGTTATTGATGGCGTGATCTTTCAAATCGATCAAGGAAAATTAGCTGGGGTTTGGTCTTCAATTCTAGAGCATTGGAGTCAATTAGAATTTAGTCAACACATTGTTATTTTAGATAGAAATAACAGCGCACCACGATGGGAAAAATTTAAATATTGGCCCGCAGAATCCTACGATTATAATTGTACGGGAAAGGATGCCAGAAAAATTCAAGCTATTTGCGATCGCCTACAGGCAAATTTATTTATTTCCACTTTTTATACCAGTCCCTTAACCACTCCTTCTCTGCTTTTGCTTGCTTCTGAATTCCCAGAAGAAAAGGGCAATTTACTGGTAGATTTAGAAAAACACTATGCAATTTTATCCGCGGCTAGAATCATCGCTTTTTCCTCTGAAATCTTCCAAAATTTAATCAATTCATACCCTCAAATTAACCCCAAAAAAATTGATATTATCGAGTTTTTTGAAGTTAATCAAAAACTAGCCGAACAAATCACTAATTTTTTCCAGTATGCGCTCAGAGAAAGTAAGGAATCAAGTCAGAATCAAGTCTGGTTAGAGTTAAGAAAATTACAGGAAGCACAACAGATAATGTATCTGAAACAACAGCAAGATTATCGTACTATGCAAGGGATGGAAATATCCTTAAAAGAATTAGAAAATAATCATAACTATCTCCAGAAAAATAATCAGGAATTACGGGAAGAAATCAACTATTTGTCCTCTCGTAAGGGAATAGTAAAAACCCTAGCGAAAACTTCTATTTTACTTCTTGCTAAGATCAAGAAAAAACTGCCAATATTTTAGAGAATTAAGGCCAAGTTTCCTAACAACGATCCGATCCTGGCACAGCAGTGCCGAAAAGTGGTAAAGTAATGTTAAGAATTAGAGGAGAAAACACTGTGCCACATTCGATCGTCACTGGAATTTGTGAAGGGGTTGCCGATTGCGTTTCCGCTTGTCCCGTGGCCTGTATCCATCCGGGACCGGGTAAAAATGCTAAAGGAACCGATTGGTATTGGATTGATTTTGCCACTTGTATCGACTGTGGTATCTGTCTTCAAGTATGTCCCGTCGAAGGTGCAATTCTCCCAGAAGAACGTCCCGATTTACAAAAAACGCCCTAATTTATCAGTTATCAGTTATCAGTTATTAGTTATCAGATGTAAGTTTTCAGTTTACTGATTACTGTTCACTGAAAATGCACCCCAATTCATAATTCATAATTCATAATTCATATTACTCTCTCCTTTTTACCTTGCCATGGATTACCTTTTAGAAGTTGAACAAGTTTATGCTGGTTATGTGCAGGATTTATACATATTGCAAGGGGTTAACTTTCGCATTGCACCGGGGGAATTAGTCACGGTTATCGGGCCCAATGGTGCAGGAAAATCTACCCTTGCTAAGACGATTTTTGGTTTATTAAAACCCAGTGCTGGAACCATCACTTTTAAGGGAAAAAATATCACTGGTTGGAAATCTAATCAAATCGTTCCCCTCGGAATGGGTTATGTTCCCCAAATTGCTAATGTTTTTCCATCCCTGAGCATCGAGGAAAATCTGGAAATGGGAGCTTTTACGAGCAAAGGAAATATAAAATCTTTAAAAGAGCGCATTTATGTCATGTTTCCTCGTTTGCTCGATCGCCGTCGTCAGAAAGCTGGCACTTTATCCGGAGGAGAAAGACAGATGTTAGCCATGGGACGATCGCTGATGTTGCAACCAGATTTATTAATTCTCGATGAACCTTCGGCAGCTTTATCTCCTATTTTAGTCACCAGCGTTTTTGAACAGATAAAAGCGATTAATCAGACGGGAACTGCCATTATTTTAGTGGAACAGAATGCCAAAAAAGCCCTCATGATGTCCGATCGGGGTTATGTTTTAGAAAATGGTCAAGATCGTTTTCAGGGATCGGGTCAAGATTTACTCAATAACCCAAAAGTAGGGGAATTATACCTCGGTGCGGCTGATCATGGTGCCAAACGAGATGATTAGGAATTTGTTAAAGATTTAGGGTGATTTTGATTTCTTCCCAGAATTTAGCGATAGGATAGTAATTGAGTACAAATCTCTACGGCCCTGATGTCAAGGTGATAAGCCAGCAGACCCTAAATATATCTGTGGATATTTATTCATCGATCAAGACAGTTGTGCTACTGCATTGAGAGCATAACTTTTAGTAATAAAAGGAGAAGTCATGGCTGTTAAAAGTCCTCCGTAATCAAGATTAAAACTGACTTCGCTCCCTACTTTTAACTTCTTATTATGACTATCAAGAACTAGATGATCGCTACTAGAACCTAATATTTTTATCTCCTGACTCGCTTGCAATCCAGAGATAAGAACATCCTGTCTTCCTAATGCAATAATAACTCGACGGTGAATGCCTTGATCAATAAAGCTAGGAACATTACCAAAAGCATCTCGACCAATTTCTCCAGAGGGTAGAGATGGTTTGTCTTTGGATTCGATTACTTCAGCAATTAACCGAAAAGCATCGGTATATAAACCAGGTATCACTTGTCGATTAACTGTTTCACAACCTAATAAAATTGATTCTCCTAAACGCAGATTATTAATCCGACCAACTTCGCTACTTTTTTGATACCATTGATAGTTGGCAGAATTGCCTCCTGAAATAATCGGTAATTTTATTAAAAATTCCTGCTCAATTGTATCTGTTAACACAGATAATTTGCTCATATTATGGGTATCAGGTTTAATACCCCCATAACAAGCCAAATTACAACCCAGTCCAACAATTTTGATAAAGGGAAAAGCGAGGGTTTTTTTGATGAACTTGACGAGATCTTTCGGCAGTACACCTTCTCGTAAATCCCCTAACTCCGTCATGATAATAATGCGGTGTATTTTTTGCTTTTCTTGAGCATAATAGGAAAGTTCCTGAATTGTTGCTAATTCGGTATTTAAGCTGATATCTGCAATGTTAACCACTGATTCTGCTTGACTCAAGGCAGTACGCAACAGAACAAAAGTTGTCACTATTCCTGCTTGTTTCATTTTGAGAATATTTTCGATTCGAGAGTCAGCGATAAAGTTGACTCCACCTTGAATCATCGCCAAGGCGATCGAGGGATCACCCAAAATCGCTTTGGAAACTCCCATCACAGAAAGTCCCTTGCTGCCGTATAATTGGCAGAGTAAACGAGCATTATGGCGTATTTTCGGGAGAGAAATCTCGATTCTTGGTAAAAGGTCTTTCATCAGCCTATTTGCTCCCAATTGCGGGAATTGCAGCTAAAATTTCTCCTTTGATTTTCCGGTTTAATTTCGGAAAGCGATCGCATAAAGCTTGGACTAATTTCTCACATCCGTGTAACAAAACATCAGTAGTCGGTAACTGAAAATCTCGCTCATATTTGGCAATAATACGCTCAGTGGCTGCTGCGGTGAGATTTTCGTGATTAATCGCAATAGCGACAACTTTAGTGGGAGAAATTGCCTCAATTAGTGAAATTTCTTCCTGTAATTTTGGCATGGCTAAATGAGGAAAATCACAGCGAAATTTTCGGGCTGGGGGATGTTGTAAAATAATCCCATCGGGCCTACTTCCTTTCAAAATTCCCAGGGAACTCATAAAAGCAGGATGACTCAGAGAACTTTGTCCTTCCACTAAAATAATATCGGGTTTTTCTTGCTCAAAAGCTTGAACTACAGCATTTTCAATTTCACCGATGACAAATTGAGAAACCAAAGCATCGATCGAAACCCCATATCTTGCTCCCTGCATCAAGCTAGTTTGTCCAGTAGCGACTAAGACAGACTTAATACCCAAGCCTTGGAGAGTTTGATTAACCGCTACCGCAGTGGTCATTTTTCCGCAAGCACAATCGGTTCCTAAAAAGGCAATAACGGGTATATTTACTTGGGAAATTTGCCCAGTAAATACATGAAGATCAGCTAATTGTGGTGGTTTGCGAATGTCTGTAATTTGCACACCATACTGACTAGCTTGATCTCTAAATTCTAAATCTTCGGAGAAGAATTGATGCAAACCATTAATAATATCCATTCCTTGTGCCATTGCTTCTAAAATTAGCAGCCTTTCTAGGGGGGGAATAAACGCTTCTAAGGGTGCTTTGCCGTAGATATAACAATTGGGAACATCTCTAAGTTTTTCTAAGGCTGCTTGTAAATTGGCAAAAATGGGAATATGATTTTTTTTGTCTCCTAATGCTTCTCCCGCATCTTTTCCTGCTAAGGAACTATCCAGCACTCCAACAATTGTATATATTTCTGATTGTCTGATCAAGCCAGCTGCCGTTTTTCCATCCACACGTCCAAACTGATTTTCACAGTAAATTAAAGCCGTTTTTTTCGTTGATACCACTTTCTTAATCTCCTGAATATTAGATAATTGAAATTTCACTCCTAACTCCCAGTAAGACTATTTATTCTTCTTCTTCTATAGCATAATTATCTGGATCGATAATATCGTCTAGTTCTTCTAAAATTTGCAAATCGGGATGAGCATCAGATTGACGTAATTTTAATCTTCCTGTCCGTTCTAACCAATGGAGAAGGGTTTCTTTGGAAGTTATCTGCATAACAGGAATTGCCTGATAGCGAGGTTCTTGACTAAGAGAAGGATTAAATTTCATACCTGTTGAATTTCCTTTGAGAAGTTATCTCTATTGGTTGTTCTATTGTTGATCACGAAGCAACCCACAAAAAACTGAAAAAAATTGTCAAGTTTAGCAAAGTAAAAAAGTTCAGCTGTCAGATTTACTATTTGGACAGATAGATAGAGTCGGTTCCAATATATGCTCCCGATACTTGGGATGCAGACTCTATGGTGTAAATTAAAGTTTTCTTGTCTCGCTCAACTTAAATGTCAATCCTACGGTTTTTATCTAGCTAACGGAAAAGGTGATTAATAACACCAAAGCAACCAATAAAACCGCCCCTAATCCTTGCAAAATATACCATTTTTGCTGTTCTAAAGATGGGTATTTTGATAGATAAATCTTGGGTTCGCTACCATAGTTATTGATGATTCCTTCATCATCTACTGTATAGCCCTCTGGGAGAGGTATATTAAGTGATTGATAGTTTTGCCCGTTTATATCTAGTTTAACCTCAGCAGGAATTAATTCACTTCCATCGCTTGGGGAATAGACTGTCGCACCTGTCTCTTGATTAGATTTAGTAGAGTAGTGCATGATTATCTCTCTTCAAAATCTGAGTATAACACAGAATAAGGCGAAATGGTTTTTCGGCTAATTTTTTCCTAGGGCTTTAATCAGCAAATTTGGCTAATGTCGGCAAATTAAAGCCAAAAATATGATTTTATAACTTGACAAAGCTAGATAAAAACATTTAGTTAAGTACCTAAGCAAAATTAATTACACATATCTAACCACCTCTTGCCTCTTGTCTCTTGCCTCTTGCCTATCTTCACTAGGAAATTAATTTTGCACGACTACTTATCTCGCTATTCACTTTTTAGCATACCAGCGCCATAAAACTCGCGCTAAACGTTGGGGATCGTGACTAACTTTGCCAGTAACTTCATCTTCTGCCATTACATTCGCCAACACAATCCGATAACCCATTTTTCCCACCTCCTCGCGATCTAAAAAGACAGGATGACTATGCTCTTGGGCGTATAATTGTAGGGATTGGGGCGATGGTGAAGTTCTTTGGGCTAAAACCGCATCAACAATGCGTTCTTCACAGACTCCTTCGATCGCCCGAATATGATCAGCCACCGAATAATTATCCGTTTCCCCCGGCTGGGTCATAATATTACAAACATAGACCCGGGGGACTGTCACCTGTGCTAAGGCCTGACGAATGGCGGGAACCAACAAATTAGGGATAATACTGGTATAAAGACTACCCGGCCCGATGATAATATAATCTGCCTCCTTGATTGCCGCTAAAGCAGCCGGTAAAGCGACCGGATCGGCAGGATGACAGCCAATCTGACGAATTTGCCCCATAGCTTCGGTTATCTTCGATTCTCCCTCAATAAGGCGCCCATCGGCTAACTTAGCCCAGAGACTAACATCGGTAAGGGTAGCAGGTAGCACTTTACCGCGAATGGCCAAAACTTTGGCACTAGCATCGATCGCCTGTTCCAGATCGCCGGTAATCTCGGTCATAGCGCTGATAAATAAATTACCAAAACTGTGGCCCGATAAACCATCCCCGGCATGAAAGCGATATTGAAACAATTCCGTTAATAACTTTTCCTCATCGGCTAAAGCGGCGATACAATTGCGAATATCCCCCGGGGGTAAAATGCCCATTTCCCGACGTAATCGGCCCGAAGAACCGCCATCATCAGCTACGGTGACAATAGCGGTGATATTGGAACTATACTGTTTTAAACCGCGTAAAAGCGTCGATAAACCTGTACCGCCACCAATTGCTACAATTTTCGGGCCGCGATGGAGACGACGATGGGTGCGTAAGCGATCGACTAATTCCTCTGATGCGTCTGGTTGTAGTGCTTCTGTAATCGTTTCGACGGTGCGACTCTGACCCCAGAATAACAAAAAGACACCTAGCAAAACCGCCAGCGGCCCGGAAACAGAATTAGGGACCAAACGGGCGATCGTTTCTAATGCTTGGGAAACAAACTCTAAAAAGCGATTAACTGGGGTTAATTTTACCCAAACAGCTAAACCGAAGGAGGTGAGAAAAACGCCGGTTAAACTAATTAAAAGCCAGCGTTTGACAAAAAGACCGGGAGAAAGCCATTTAAACCAACGATTAACTCGTTTAGGCGTTTTTCTGCCCACAGAAGCGGCTATTTTCCCCTTCTGAGCGTTGAGTTCCCGTAGCGTCTGTTTAAATGGACTCATAGATGTGGCCTGGCAGCGAACGCATTGATTCTGGAGAGACTGTAGCCGAAAAAGGGGACAAACTCAAGTTAACTTAACCTCCCACCTGGGAATAGGCCGCCTCGGAAATTGTGGGAATATCGGCGTATTTACCGATAACCGACTGTATAATGCTGTAAACACAGGCGGCAAATGCTCCCAAAAAGACGACGTTAAAAAGAGTTTCTACCACCAAATTCGCCCCTAAACCCCTAGCGATGAAACCTAAGAGCAATCCCAATAAATACACCAAAATATCGATTAAAATCGCCTGCATGGTGTTAAACCGGATAAAATGACTGATGCGGGGATTGCGTACCACGGCCAAAAAGAGGACGAAAAAGATAATTAAATTGCCAAAGGTTCCCAGGGAACTATAGAGAAAAGCTAAGGGAGTTAAAACTATTGCTAAGGCCGCTCCTAAGAAAGGGATTTGCTGAAAGATAAAGATACCGAAGGCAAAGGCCGAATATAAGGGTAAAAGATATACTAAGGCTGCAAAAATGCGATCTTTTGTATCGGTTGAGCCGCGCCAAGTCATAATCTATTGTCTCCTGAGACTACTGCTAACTCTCTTCAAGATAACCCGGCAGCCCACCAGACTTCCCATAACCAAAGAAATTGATCGAGGCCGAAGATTGTTAGGCCTCGATCGAGTTATTCTCAAACAGAGACGGGGTGCTTGATTTCCTGTAACAGAGCCAGATATTCCTCCTTAAAATACTTTAGGGTACTTAAAATCGGATTGGGAGCGCTTTGGCCAAGACCACAAAGACTGGTTTCTTTGACCATTTGACAGAGATGTTCTAGGTTTTCGAGGTCGTGAATATCGGCCTTTCGAGCGATAATTTTGGCCAATAATTCAAACATTTGTACTGTTCCCGTGCGACAGGGGATACATTTACCACAGGACTCCTCGCGACAGAATTCCATATAGAATTTCGCCACTTCCACCATACTGGTGGTATCATCCATGACCACCATACCCCCGGATCCCATCATCGAACCGAGTTTGGCTAAGGATTCGTAATCTACGGGAGTATCGAGTAAATTAGCGGGAATACAACCCCCGGAGGGGCCGCCGGTTTGTACCGCTTTCACCTGACCATCGGGAACACCCCCCCCCATCTCCTCGACAATTTCCCGGAGAGTAATACCCATCGGCACTTCAATCAGCCCATTATTGCGGATTTTTCCCGTCAAAGCGAAGATTTTTGTGCCTTTACTGCTGGCAGTACCGATATTGGCATACCAAGCGGCTCCCTCGCGGATAATAGCGGCGATATTAGCGTAGGACTCCACGTTATTAATCAGGGTGGGACAACCATCGAGGCCCGATTGGGCCGGATAGGGGGGACGGGTGCGGGGAGTGCCGCGGCCGCCTTCGATGGAATGGATGAGAGCGGTTTCCTCTCCACAGACAAAAGCTCCCGCCCCGATGCGGATATCCACCTTAAAATCGAAAGTGGACTCGAATACTTGGGAACCCATTAAACCAAATTTTTTGGCCTGATTAATCGCTTTTTGCAGACGATCAATCGCCAGAGGGTATTCGGCTCTAACATAGATATAACCATGATCCGCCCCCACAGCATAGGCAGCGATCGCCATTCCTTCCAGGACTAAATGGGGGTCACTTTCCAAAACACTGCGGTCCATAAACGCGCCAGGGTCCCCTTCATCAGCATTACAGATAACGTATTTTTGTTTACCCGGTTGTTTAGCCACCGTCGCCCATTTTAAACCAGTGGGATAACCCGCACCGCCTCGGCCGCGCAAACCGCTTTGGGTGATTTCCTCCACCACCTGGGCCGGAGTCATCTCGTAGAAGGCCTTGTAGAGAGATTGATAACCCCCGACGGCTATATATTCCTCAATGCGATCGGGATCGATTTTACCGCTATTTTCCCGGACAATTTTGACTTGATGGGAGAAAAAGGGATGTTTTGAGTCCCCTAATTGCACCTCGGTTTTGCCGCCGTTTAAGGCTGCAATAATGCTGGCCGCACTTTCCGGGGTGACTTCTTCGTATAGGAGATCCTGGGGATCCACTTCCACCAACGGACCGCGACCACAAAAACCCATACAACCGACCCCCACCACTTCGACTGTATCCTCTAGGTGTGCCTCTTTGACGGCAGTGGCGAGGTTTTTTTCGATTTGGAGGGAGTTAGCAGCTTGGCAACCGGTGGAAGTGCAACAATGCACCCGGATGCTTTTTTGTCTAGCTTTTTCCTTCTCGGCCACTGCCAATAATTCTTGTAAGTCCATATTCTTCTCAATCCACTAGAGTGAAAAATTACTGGGAGAAACTCTGTAGTTTCGCTAAGACAGTTTCCGAATCTTGTTTCGGGGCCACGACTCCATCGAAGACCACGGCCGGCGCAATCCCACAGGCCCCGATACAACGGGCCGACACTAGGGAAATTTCTCCATCGGCGGTGGTTTCTCCCACTTTGACATCAAAGGCGTTTTCGATGTCTTCGAGGATTTTGCCGCTGCCTTTGACATAACAAGCAGTCCCCATACAGATGATACAGGTGTGTTTTCCCGCCGGTTTCAGGGAAAAGAGATGATAGAAGGTTGCTACCCCATAGACGCGACTGAGGGGCAGTTTTAGCGCCCGGGCAACGTAGAGGAGAACATCTTCTTCTAGGAATCCAAAGGCTTCTTGAGCTTTGTGCAGGACTTCAATCAGGGCTGATTGATTATATCCTGCCCGCTTCATGGTGATGTCGAGGACTTTGAAGCGTTTATCGCCACTGGGATGCTCTTTTTTCTCCGTTTGACGAGGATTGGCAGTTTGCATAAATCTGAACCAAATAAATTTTAGGGGCGATGACGGGAAAAAGATGGAGAGTTGTCGGTTTTCCTTGGTCATCTCCCTGCTTTTATTCTGACACTGGCTCCGGAGGGCGATCGATAACTTTATCTTTCCTTTAGTTATTGGGGGATATTCAGTTATCAATGACCAGTAATCAGTTATCAGTCAGGGATTAGGAGATGGGGAGATGGGGTAAAAAGCTGCACTTGTCTCAACACTATAACACCCTGAAGCAATCTCATATATTTAGAAAACGGGTTTCTTCGAGAAACCCGTTTTCTATATTTTTCCTGATAAACGTTAATTTCTGTTACAGTGGCTTCTTTATCTAAGGTGTAGGGTGCGTTAGGCGAATATCAATTCCGTCAAAAAAACCAAATTAACAATCCGCCGTAACGCACCACCTCTATTATTAAATTGGTGCGTTATGCTATCGCGCTTCACAGCCTAGGAGTAAGCAGACAACTCAAATGAACCAAACAACCGCCAATTATGATGAACCCTGGAAAGAAGCATTAAGCGAGTATTTTGAAGCATTTTTAAGCTTCTTCTTTCCCGAAGTTCACCGATTGATTGATTGAACAAAAAAGCCGTGATGCCATAAAAACAGTTTTGCAAGCTCGCTTAGGTGAAGTTCCTTTAGATGTGGAACAATACCTCAATGAAGTTTCGGTGCTGTTTAAATTGCAAGAGATTGTTAAATTAGCAGCTACCGCTAATTCTCTCGCAGAATTTAGGCAGTCTTTGGCAAGAATCCAATAATCTTATCCTAATATCTAGAAAACGGGTTTCTCCTTTGAGAAACCCGTTTTCTGTATAATGTTAATTTTTGTTATATCCCCCTTGAAAAATTCGGGATTCTTTGCATAAAATAGTCGAAGTCATCCTTTGCGGTCAATGTCATGACTTCTCCCCTGTTGCCGATTCTTCCTGCTGTTGACGATGCTTTGTTCAATTTCGCTCAATCTGATGGCTTGAGTCAAGCTAATCAGGTGAATAGTGCGAGAAATCAGCGTTTAACCGCTACCTTAGTCTTCCTTGATGCTGGTGTTACCGATTATCAAAGTCTCCAAGCTGGGGTAATCCCTGGAGTCGCCACCGTTATTCTCACTCCCAATCAAGACGGAATCGAACAAATATCCGCTTTTTTACCACAAAATCCCCAGATTACCACCACCACCTCTATTATTAAATCGGTGCGTTACGCTATCGCGCTTCACAGCCTACGAG
>NZ_JBHFLL010000324.1:0-15018 GCF_041928595.1 Microcystis sp. BLCC-F209 | reverse complement strand
AGAACGATAACGTACCTGTACCTGCGCGCGGATAGGGGTGGTAGGTTCAGCAATAGAAACCCAGTTCATCCGTCCGACAAGACAAGCGGCACTAACGGCACTTTCGCGATTACCGACGATAACCCGATTCATGACGGGATCCAGTTTTACCACATACAGGGGTTCGGCGGCGGCGATGCCGATGCCTTTGCGTTGTCCGATCGTATAATGATGGATACCGCTATGTTTACCCAAAACTTTGCCATCGAGATCGACGATATCCCCCTCACTAACGGCGATATACTTATCCAAGAATGATCGCATAGTTCCGTGAGCTTCAATCAAGCATAAATCCTGACTATCGGGTTTATCTGCTGTTTTTAAGCCGAATTCCTGGGCAATCCTGCGGGTTTCTGCCTTGGTTTGTTCGCCCAAGGGAAATAAAGTCCCACGCAGTACATCTTGAGTTAGATCATAGAGAAAATAGGATTGATCTTTATTTTTATCGACGGCGCGCAGCAGTTGATAACGGTTATTTTCAGGAGAAAAACGAATTCTAGCGTAGTGACCGGTGGCAATAGTATCCGTTTGCAAGGTTTCCCTAGCATAATGCAGCATCGGGCTAAATTTTACCGCTTTATTGCACTGAGAACAGGGCAGCGGTGTGATTCCCGCTTCGTAACCGGAAACTAGATAATCAATAATTTCCTTTTGGAAAAGCTCGCGACTATCGACGATATGATGGGGAACCCCCAACTGCTCACAAATAAAGGCCGCATCCACCATTCCCTCGGAGCAGCATTGACCTTTACCCTTCATTAACCACAGGGTCAAGCCAATAACATCATAACCTTGAGCGTGTAAGGCGGCAGCGGCAACAGAGCTATCTACTCCCCCTGATAGACCGACAACAACTTTCCCCATAAACTTTGTAATGATTTTTAACCAATATACTTTCTAGACTAGCATCTCCTCCTTTAAAATTTGGACATGGTGTACCCAAATTTCGTGTGAGGACAAACCAGCATGATGAGAACAAATCTACTGTTTTTCTCGGCTTTATTTTGGTTAAAAGTCGGGATAATCGCTCAAGGAACGCTACTGCTAAAAGCAAACTTATCTTTTGCCCAGAATCTTTATCCCGGTCGTCGTTTGCCCCCACCGCCGGCGGTGAGACAACCAACTAAACGTTCAGACAGTCCCAGTGCTGTTAATTGTTCCCAATGTTCACCCTTAAATTTACCCCCAGTTAATTCTCCTTCAGTTCGTCCTCTGGTGGCGGACCCAGTTTCTGGTAATCAACCCCTGAGAGAATAC
Organism: Microcystis sp. BLCC-F209; assembly: GCF_041928595.1. Lineage (NCBI taxonomy): Bacteria > Bacillati > Cyanobacteriota > Cyanophyceae > Chroococcales > Microcystaceae > Microcystis > Microcystis sp. BLCC-F209. The sequence continues at coordinate 13,722 of NZ_JBHFLL010000324.1, read as the reverse complement.
GTTTTTCAAGCTCCCGCTACCGTGCGTCCTGCCGATGCTACGGTGATTAATAATCATCGTCAAACTGTCAATCCACCAGCACCCAGACCTCAAAATCGCGCCAATAAACCCCCCGCACCACAGCAGCGGGTTATTGCCGCTAATCAACTCTTTCGCGTTGAAGTTAGGACTAATAGTGCGGAAGCGTTGGCAAAAATTAAAGAAATTGAACCCCTCGCATTTATCCGTACGGGAGAAAATGTGATTCAAGTGGGGTTATTTCAGCAACAATACCAAGCAAAGCAAAGAGTACAAGAGTTAACTAAACAGGGTTTTAGCGCTCAGATTATTACCCTCAATAATTAGTAAAGTTAGGGTTGAAAATATTAATAATAATCCGGGTTCAGGTCTGGGAATTATCCCTAATTCTCCTTAACCCTTGCCCTGCTGCGGGTTAATAAAACCGCTTGTAATACTAAATCCTGTTTAAAAGGTATAGGAGAGTGGGGAGACACAATATTAATTAAAATTATCAAAAATTAATTTTGAGGGGAAGTTCTTAAGTAGCTAGACACAATTAATTACACATAAGTAGCTGGTTATAATTAAATTAAAAATGGATTTTAGGTTCGATCCCCCCTGCTCCCCTTGATAAGGTAGGGTTGATTCATGAATCAACCCTACCCTTGATAAGGGTGGTGTCTGATAATTTTTAACGCCTACCTACTTATCTAACTATCTCTTGCCTGTTGCCTCTTGCCTATCCTCACCAAGAAGTTAATTTTGCCCTATTACTTAGCACACAGAGTTAATTTTGTCAAGCAAAATTCTGACCGCATCGATGATCACATCCGGTTGATCCATCCAGACAAAATGGTCACTTTTATCCGCTTGTATTTCCCTAAAATCTCTGGATAATTTGCCTAATTCTAGGTGCATCTCCTCCCGGAGTTGGTTGGCACTTTTGAGGGGAATAAAGCGAGTCCAAAGGGAAGGTTTAAAAAAAGAATTAGCTTTAATACTAACTATCGGTAAATTACCGAAATTGTTAGCCTCACTCAGCTGACGAGCGCTTTGGTCGAGATTAAGCATTTCTCTACTCATCGTCATCCAGTGTTTAGCGCGACAGAAAGAACGCTTAACTCGATCACAAGAATCTGGGGAAAAGCGACGCAATTCTGGTTTTAATAATTCAAAAACTCCCAGAACTCTCATAACTCTTATAATGCCTAAAATTGAGCCGATAATCGACATACAAAATCCAGAGATGAAAAATAATTTTAAGGCCTTTAATGCTGGCGACATTTTCAGCATTCCCTGCTCGTGTAAACCATCGGTGAGTACCAAACCTACTACTTTTTCTGGGAACAGATGAGCATACAGTCGAACATTATAACTGCCAAAAGAATCACCAACTAAAATATAAGGTGGTTCTATTTTTGCCTGGGTTAGTAATTGATCTAATTCCTGAACAATTTGGTAGCTAGTTCGTGGATGGGGACTAGGATCACTCCAACCATAACCGGCTCGATCATAAATACAAACCCTAGCCAATTGTGACAATTCTTCTATCAAAAAATATCCCTCAATTCCCCCTAAACTATGGTCAATAATAATAGTGGGACTAGCCGATCCCGCTAGACAAAAATGTAGGCGATATTTACCTAGATTAATCAAATTACCCGGCGGTGCTTTTTGTTCTTCTATCCAAACAGATAACGTCTGATAAACTGTGGTCGCTACTAGGAGAATTACTCGAATTGATAAAGACATAACTAGACCTCTTGTAAAAATCAAAAATTCTTGTGGTTGCTGGAGAATTAACCATGAATAATCATCAATGAAATGGTCGATTTAATGGTGAGCAGCGGCAGTGATACTAAATCCGTTTATTAAAGACTGATTATCTATACCCCCTTTTGCCTCTTGCCTGTCCTTATAAGTAGCCTATGCTCAACGGATTTAGTATGATTAAAAGAGAGCGCCAGCATTGCAGCCAAAATATAATACAAATGAACGCTTTACCCGATGATTTTGAGCCAAGTATTTCTAGTCAATTAAGCATAAATACTTAAAATACCCTCAAATGCGAGCTGCTACGCAGTGCCTTCGGCATCGCATTTACCGAAGAAAAAGCGCTTAATAAGTTGTTAAATTTCGAGAACAACATTAGCAGTATGCTGAAAATTGGCGAAAACCATTAAGATCATAGACCGAGTTTAATCTTATGCTAGAGAAAATACTATACGCTGATTCCGGCGCAGGTCAAACCCAAGAAATGCTACAAGCATTGATGGATCTCCCCGCTATCCGGAAAGCGTCGATTACCATTCTCCGGGTTGTTCCCCCTCAGATTACCACCGAAGCTCTGGCCAGTAAATGGGAAGAAGGGACCCAAATGCTGACTAAAATCCTGCAAGAAGTCAAAATTGAACCGAGCAAAGTCTCCACGATTCTGCGGCAAGGAGATCCCAAAGATACCGTCTGTCAAGTTGCCGACGAAATCGGGGCCGATTTGATCCTGATGGGTTCCCGAGGACTGAAGCGACTGGAGGCAATTCTAGAAAATTCCGTCAGTCAATACGTCTTTCAACTGACTAATCACCCGATGTTATTGGTAAAAGACGATATTTACGTCAAAAAAATCAAAAAGGTGATGGTAGCTCTCGATAAGTCTAGCTCGGCCGATTTAGCTCTCGATCTGGCTATTTATCTCCTGCGAGACTATCCTTCAGCAGAGTTAATTCTGGCCCGCGTCAACCCCGACTTAAAGCCAGAATTTGCCCCCACTTCCCCCAAAGAAATGGAAGAAAACCCGATTATAGGGCCGGCAGTGGCAAAAGCGAAACGGATGAATATACCCTATCGCTGCGTGGTGACGGGGGGTAAACCGGGAGAACAACTCTGCAAACTCGTCGATGATTATGGTGTCGATCTCTTACTGTTGGGGTCGCCCGATCGCCGTCCTTCCGTGGCTAAGAGTTTACCAGATCTCGATCGCCTTCTCGGTACTTCCCTCTCGGATTATGTGCGGGTTAATGTCAATTGTCCCGTCCTTTTAGCCAGAAAAGAAGGGATTTAGCCCCTATTGGGTGTAGGCAGGTAAGTCTTGACTCATTTGGTTTAAGGTGCTGGCAATGGCTTTCATCGTCATAAAAGCCGAGCTAAAGGCGATTAGCTCATTTAAGGGATAACTTCGACTCTCAACCCGCAAGCTCAGTAACTGCTTCTCAAGAGATTCAATTTCTTCGATGAGCAATCCTAACTTTGGTGGGTTGAGAATGACCTAGGCAGCGATCGCAGTTTGTTGTGCGATCGCTAAAATCATCAGCCATTTTTACTTTTTTGGTGAGGACGGTGGGCAGACGTTTGTGACCTTTTGCTCGTAAATATGCACCGATATTACCCAGTTCAATTTTAAGAACTTCCCGATAAAGGAAAAGGATGGCGTTGAGGGCTTGGTTTTGGGTGGCGGCGGCAACGTTTTTGTCAACGGCAAGATGGGTCAAAAAGGCTCTAATTTCTTCACCCCCCATTTCACGGGGATGTTTTTTCTGATGGAAGAGCAGATAACGCTTAATCCAGTCCAGATATGTTTGTTCGGTGCGGTAGGAGTAATGCGGTAGGGCGGATCGTCTCTCGCACTACGTCTAGGAGTTTTCGGGGTGGGGGAGGGTTCATAAAAGAGTACGCTAATCGGCATAACACGCTTATCGTAATATTATACGGAAAACTTCTTGCGATCGCTCCATTTGAGCGTAATATACAGAAAGATTCTTAAAAAAATGCGTATTTGGCGTGATATACGGAAAATTTCCGCATAATATATAGTTAGACTAGGTTGATCCGTATTCTAGTATCCAACAGAGAATAGTTCTTAGGGTGATCATTTATACTTGGTTTCAAACTGTCCTCTTCTGATCGCAATAACAAGTTCTTAAGGAAGTTAAAACAATGAGAAGCAATAATCCAGAGAGTGTAAAACTCTACAATTTGAAAGTTAAATCTACAACTTTGTCAAAGCAATTGAAATACGAGAAAAACGAACAAAAGAGGGCAGAACTTGAGTCAGAGCTTTGGGAAGTGGAATCCGAAATTGATATGATATATACTGCTCGTGAAGGGGAGGCTCATATCAAATGGTTATTATCTGAGTTTGGCGAAGATGTTTTTCCAGACAGGGATTGATTTTGTTTTAAGTTTTATGAGTATCAGTATTTTATTTTTCTCCTTACCCTTTGTTATGTTTACTAATTTTAATTACGAAACGCTAGGAGAGTATGGAATTCACTCACTAGATTTTTTGGCAAATTGTTTCAAGAATCCTCAAAATACTCTAATAGCAGGGATTAATACTGGATTAGCGATAGTTTTGGGTAACTGGGTAATCAATATCTTCAAGTACAGAAATTTGATCCAAGATATCTCCAAGGTATTTGATTTAGTTGTAAGTAATCAGATAGATGACCTTTACAATATCCGAATAGCGTGTGAGAGCATAAGAGGTAGATTAACTACTCATGCAGGAACTATTATTGGCTCACAAAATGATCCAAATATTATTGTATCTGACCCACAACGAACGATTGAAGAGAGAAAAGGTTTATTAAAAGATATAGCAAAGATTAAGGATCGAGAGAGTACTATTAGAGATGATGATTTATATAAAGGGAAGTTAGATGATGTAAAGTTTTTTAAGTCTGGAAATCTGAAAATTCTTGTAAGATACTTTCGTAAGCTCAAAGTTATCCTTGAAGATTTAAGAAACTTCACTTCTTATGATTTTCCCAACTCTATTGATGACTTTGATTCTTTTAATTGGCGTTCAAGCGAGATCTACAAGGATAGAACTAATTTTTTAATTGCCAGAATTAATATTGCAGTGTGTCTAGGACTAATGACAAAGCATATATTTAAAAGCTTTGATACAAAAGCCAAGCAATATTTGAGTGAAGTATACCAATTATTGCTCAATCTCAAACAAGAGATACAAGATGATAAAAATATATATTCTCTATTAAAAGAAGATTTTGATACGATTCAAGAGTTTGCTCAAAAACACAAGATTAGGATTGACAATCCAGAGGTCTAACACTGCGTTGGAGCCGACTTCTGAAAAGTGCGATCGCCGATCTGGTAGGGTGCGTTAATGAAATGTAACGCACCTTATCTAATGTTCAAAATCCGTGCGTTACGCTAACGCTAACACAGGCTACATCATATTTGATCGCCAAGATTAAGTGCGATCGTTTATCTCCGTAGGCTGGGTTGACGGCAGGAAACCAAGCATTGCTTTTCTCTATCAACACTAACCAAAAGCGCGATCCCACCCAAAACACATCGACCCTTATTAGAAGCGGATAATTTCGATCGTGCATCGCGATCGTTGAAAACAGACATCAAATTCTCGAAAAAAGTTCGTTTGCCCAAGAATTAAGGGTATCTGAGAGGTTTTTGCCCAAGCAAAGGCTAGACGAACAGGTTCCAAATTCCCAATTTGAACATACACAAATAACCCTCGTGCTTCAACCCTTGCAAGATTTCCGGCCAATGGCAAGCGGACAGTTTGTTCCTCCCAAATTGCACCCAATTGCGGCCCGATGTGGTAAGGTAATAGATTGACCGTAGATCCGGTATCCAGCAGGGCATTCGCAGAAACAGAAAGGCCTGCATGACTCAGAGTGATGGGAATCGTGGGTAATGCTTCATCGTCGGAAAGGGGAAATTCGACTGTACTAGGCATGGGTAGATGCCTCTCCGTCATCCTGAATCATATGCATCAGAATATTGGCGGCTTCCGTGGCATCGTAGGGCGACCAAATCGGATACTCTGATGCGGAAAAGATAACCTGTAGTTCAGCATCCGGGATTTGTGCAGCTAGGAGTTTGAAGAGTGATAATTTGTCTGTCTGGCTCAGATTGTTGACCAGAAGAATTAACTCAGTGAGTGACATGGCTTAAACTTCTAGATATGCGAGAATAAATTGATCATAAGCGATCTGTGAGGTACGGTCTAACAATCCCGTTGCACACCGACCGTATCAGGTTGGTCGGTGCTGAGTAACAAGAACCACATCATGTGTTGCTACAATTTGATCCCACATCCATAATTCTATCAAGCTAAAATGGAGTGCTATCTAGAAGGAACTTATGATGAAATACAAAATTGTCCTTTATCGTTCTGAAGAAGGAATTACTGTTGGCGTTCCTGCGCTCCCCGGTTGTTGGTCCGAGGGAGATACTGAGGAAGAGGCATTAACCAATATCCAAGATGCAATTCGTGAGTATCTTGCAGCCTTAGAAGAACGCTTGCAAGATGGGGAAATTCGTGAAATTGAAATGCAGGTGTAACTATGCCTAGAATTCCTGGCGTAAATCACCTAGATGCAGTACGAGCCTTGGAGAAGGTAGGCTTTCGGATCATTCGCCAAGGCAAACATATCATCATGAGTGATGGGGTGCGTCAAGTTGCTCTTCCAAGGCACAATCCAATTAAGGCATTTACAATGGGTGGAATTGTTCAAGATGCTGGTTTGACAGTCGCAGAATTTCGTCAACTATTATGAGTGCGATGCCAAAGGCACTGCGTAGCAGATCGCCTCGCCCGTAGGTTGGATTGACGCAAGGAAACCCAACATCAATCAACTCATAACAGAGTGCGATGCCGAAGGCACTGCGTAGCAGCACGCCGATCTTGTAGGGTGTGTTAATGAAGTGAACGCACCTTATCTAATGTTCAAAATCCGTGGGTTACGCTAACGCTAACACAGGCTACATCATATCGATCGCCAAGATTAAGTGATTGTCAAACACACCCTATCAATTCAAAAGAGCGAGATCGTTGAGGTTAAAATGGAGAAGGCAGTCAATGGGGCAAGGCTATGACAGTTCGGCAAAGGCGTTACAGCAAAGAGGAGATGGCTCGTCGGGGGAAAGAACTCTACGAGTCTGGCATTCGGCAGCAAGTCGAAGCGGGTAATGAGGGTAAAATTATCGCGATCGACATCGAAACCGGAGATTTTGAGGTTGATGAAACGGTCGTAGCTGCAACCAATCGGCTATTTGAGCGTAACCCTGATGCCCAGCCTTTTGGAATTCGGATTGGACACCCTGCCGTGTATCACTTTGGTTCGCGGAGCTTAAATAAGAATTCATGATACGCGGAGTTGTGAATTTGCGCCGTGAAGCTACACTTTCCCTTGTAGCCGTAGGGTGCGTTCCCTAATGCAAGTCCTACTGTTCCACCAATAGATTTTGGGGAACGCACCATGCACATTGATTGAAGCTGATTTTTCTTGGTATATTGGCAAAACGCGGTTAACTTGAGTTTCAGTCTGTCCAATTTGTCACCTTTAGAGAGGTTAGATTGTCGATGGAAAGTAGCGATCGCGTAGTCTGGCGCTATGCTCAAGAACACGAGATATTGAGTTAGATTCAGGAACGGAGGTACTGGCAAACTGTAATTGCGGGCTTGATTCGATCCGCTATAATTAAGAAACTATCCTTTGTCTACAAGGGGTACACCACACCTTTCCGAGTTGATGGGACTAAGACGGCAGACTAACACGACTATCGAAAGATAGTCCGCTGTGTGGGCAATCGGGTTAATCCTTAGTCCCTGATCTCCACTGTTATCTTTCCTGCAAAGGGAGAGCAATGCCGGTTCACTCGATCCGGAGGAAGACAGTGTTAAAGGGAAGTAAGCTCAACGGCAACGGGCAGCGCAAATCAAACCAGTCACTTCAGTCTTTTTGCCAAAGGCTAAAGGTGAGTATCAAGCGTCTAGATAAAACTTCTCGATCTTATTATCGAAGATTTAGATTAGTTATTAGGCGTTTTTTACCCTTCTTACAGGCTATCGCTGCACTCATTGCAATCGCTAAATCTCTAGGGTTCTTGTAACCCAATCTAAGTTCGTAAGGCAAGGGAGAGATGTTTCTCAATCTTGCCTTTAACGTTAGTAGAGGAAGTGCGATCGCTGATCTTGTAGGGTGCGTTACGGCGAATTATTAATTTTGGTTTTTTGACTAAATTGATAGCCGCCTAACGCACCCTACACTCTACACTCTACTGAATGTACAGCCCTGAGAGCAGAAATCCTTCAGGCTGATAATATTTGCCTATTACCTATTGGGTGTAGGCAGGTAAGTCTTGACTCATTTGATTTAAGTTGCTGGCAATGGCTTTCATCGTCATAAAAGCCGAGCTAAAGGCGATTAGCTCATTTAAGGGATAACTTCGACTCTCAACCCGCAAGCTCAGTAATTGCTTCTCAAGAGATTCAATTTCTTGGATGAGCAATCCTAACTTTGGTGGGTTGAGAATTACCTGGGCAGCGATCGCCTCAGCCATTTGATCAAAAGCGATCGCAGTCTGTTGTGCGATCGCTTGTAATTCAGGTAAAAACTTTTGTCGTATCGGTTCAGGAAGCGGTTGCTGTAGCACATCTTGTAAAGCATCCAGTTGAGCCGAGAGTTTTTGTTCGTAGCCGATGGAGAAATTCCAAAAATTTTGGTGTTTGGTTGCTAAAACTGTGGAAATTTGTTCGAGACTGGCAATCTTAACCGAGGCTGGATGTTGAGCGATAGCCACTGTGATGGCCTGCTTCAGTTGGGCGATATCTGACGGTGGTATCCTATCCTGAAAATAGCCCGTCAGCAGTTTTTGATATAGCTGTCCCATTTTCTTAAAAGTCACAGAAAAATCTGTTTCCAGTTGGTTTGTAGCCGATTTTGTCATAAATACAGTGGTCAGCAACACCCCCAGAAACGCACCTACGGGAACTGAAATCAGTGCGGCCCAAATTCCTTGCTCGAAAAAAGGAAAAATATCCTTCCCGATGGCATCGGCTGCTACAATCGCACCGATGCGAGCGATGGGCGTAAACCCCAGCCAAGCACAACTGAAGTAGGCGAAAAAATAAGCCAGACTGCTACTAAAAGGATTATAACCAAAGGACTTGACCAACAGGTAAATACAGAGAATCGTCAAACTCAAGGAAACAGTGGCCGCCCAACCGATCGCGATCGCTCGCCCCCTTGTCGGTTGAATGACAGTGACCACTGCACCTATGATCACAATATCTGCCACTTTTTCGTAAGCAGAAGGATAGGGAAACTCGATGTGACGAATAATAGCCAGTAACAAACCAATAACCAGGCCAAGACTGACAATTTCTCTCAGGCGTTTTAGGGATATAGGGGCCCATTTGGGAAAGGTAATCAGGTGTCTTCGCCTGAAAGTTGCAGTTACTTTGGTTTTATCGATTATCCTGCCTCCTAATCCCTCGCATTGTTGGATAAATCGAGATACAAGTTGAATAAATTGATAAAACTGTAGTGATTCTTGAACATCATACCGATCAATCTCTCCACTTGTTCGGAGATGATCAAGTTTACCCCCAATATTCGCTAAATCTTCTTCTAATTCTGTCAGGTAAGGGGTAGCTAAGATTTTTTGGCCGTTACTCAAATCCCTCAAGCTATCAAAGCTGTCGGTAAGATGAGTCGCCAATTGGTTTAATTCATCACTGAACTGATGCACTAAATTTTGTTCATGCTTTTCGCCCTTAAAAGCCATCAGATCAGCTAATTGTCGAGTCAATTGGTTCTGAATTGCCAAGATTTCACTCCAATTTTCTGCCACCAATATCTCACTACCGAATTCATGGGTTGCTTTTGTGAGTGTTGAAAGGCTAGTTTGTGTTGATTTTTTAATCTGATTGAGTAAGTTAAGCTCGTTCTGCTCAATAGAAAGAGAATAATCCCGCTCCTCGACCTCAGTTTTTAAGTGGCGATCGAGGATTTTTTGGAACAAGTGCGGTATATCTTGAAGGATTCCCATCAAGTTCCGGTTGAGATCGGATCGAGTATTCTGGGGCCAAAATAGTAAGGCCACAGCAATTCCCACAGCGATTCCGATCCAGTTATCGATCAGGCGCGATCGCAAATAGAGCCAGATATTTTGTTGTGCTGATGTTCCTACCACTCTCATGGCAATTAAAGCGCCCAGTAGTGTGGCTTGGGAATAAGCGGCTTGCCATCGGTAAGTTTCACAGATCAGGGCGGCTAAAATGTAGGTGAGAGAGGGAATGACAAAAAAACTTGAGCCTTGGATTCCGTAGGCGTTCACCAGGATAGCCGCAATGATTCCCCCCAAAGCACTTCCCCCCAAACGCCCCAAACCTGCGGCGATCGCACCTCCCATGGATGGCTCAATCAGTACAGATACATACCCAAAGACGGGATAGACAAAGTTGTCTAATACATTTCCCCGGTGCCAAAAGAAACTCGTTAAGAGAGCAGCACCCAGGGAAAACTTCAATCCCTGTCTGATCATTAGCCCGTTTTTACTGTCCAAGGTATCTCTATATCCTTTTTCGACTACTCATTGTTACTCATTAATCGCTCGCTCAATCCCATATAAAATTAGTGCCAAAAACGTCACCAACCAAAACCAAAGCTGAGGAGGCTCACTATGGATCAAGATTACTAAGACAAACGCTGCGGCGATAATCCACCACTTAAACCACCAAGTCCACCATTGAGAACGTCTTTTCGGATTTTCCATATTAGGTTTAACCGTTTATTCTAGTCGTTGTTTCTTTCAGCTACTTACGCTCGCAAGATTGTGGTTAACGATCGTACACCCCTGTAATCCAGCGAAAAGCAGGGGTTATATAACTCACTAAAGAACGCTCTTCTACCACGGCATGGACATCTGCGGTAGTCCCGTTGGTAATTGTTTGGGGCGCTCCCTTGGCTTGGGTCCAGTAAAAACCACTCGGTGTATTGCGATCGACCTTCAGGGCTAAAGTGGCTTTGATAACACTTGCATTGACGGGTATAGGCTTATCGCGATCGTCTTCATCTCTACCCAGAAACAGCTTGCTGGCGAGTTCATGACTTCCCACTATATTTGCCAGTTCTGCCACAGTTACTGGCTGCTGATCGACGGTAATTACCTTAGCAACGATACCCCCATAGCGTTCGCGATCATAGAGATCGGGAACGACTTCTACTTCCTTGCCCGGTTCTAATCGTTTGGCATCACCACTCTTAAACAATGCCACCACGTTGGTCTTGGCCTTTAGATTGGAGACTTCTAACGTACCTATGCGCCCCCCCGGAGCCAGAACTTCCCCCGGATTAACAGATAAGTCTAAAATCTGGCCGTTGTACAGACTCACTACATTTTTGTTGGCTTGAATGGTGGTTCTTAACGTATTAATCTCTCGTTGCTGGTCAGCGATCGCATTGTAACGAAGAATATCACTGGCTGTATCTTGGAGGTCTATTTGCCGTTTTTCTGTGTTTAGTATATTATTCTGGGCCGTCAATGCGTTCATCTGCGCTCGCAGGCTTTCATCAACCCCCTTCAGGCGATCAAGTTCTATTTGGACGCGATTGATACTATTAGAAGCCTCTAGATTATTGAACTGAAACAAATAGGAGGGAAAATCTAGCTTGGCGACAGCCCCCTCTTCGATAAGTTTATCGTAGGCGGCTAGTCTTTCATCCGTTGAGTTCTGGAAATTTTTAAGGTATCGAGCATGGGAGAGATAGGCTTCTCGCTGTTTTTGATTACTGGATAATTGAACTTGAAGTGCTTTAATCTGAAGCTGATTCGCCTTTTGCTGGCGATCTATTGAGGCTGCATTCAATTGGCGACGACTCACTTCAATAGAGTCAACTCTTTTATCCTGCTGCTTGAGATCTGCTAGTCTATCCTTTTTATCCTTTAATTCTGTTTCTAATTCAGGAAACTCTAAAGTTGCCAGTAACTGCCCTTTTTTGACAGAATCTCCCGGTTGAATCAGGAGGGTTAACACCCGCCCACCTTGACGGGGTTCGATATTAACAATAGAACGAGGAATCAAAATGACCGCTCGTCCTTGAACAGGAGTCGGAATCTTACCAACTATCGCCCAATAACTCAGTCCTCCGAGCAAAAGACCCACCGGCATTAAGCGCAGGATTATCTCCCCTAATCTTCCTGTTGGCTCCGAATATTTAAACGGTTTTTCCGAATCAATTTTAGGAGCAATTCCCGTTTTTATTTGATTATCATCCTGACCTTCTATCCTAGCCTGCGTTGTTTTCTTCGCACCCATATCTGGCTGCTGATGATTCTGATCAGACATAGATTCGGCTTGATTCTTTGCCATTGTACTGAAATGAGTAAAAATCACTTAATTTGTAACATGATAAACATTCAGAGGATATTACTTTAGACTAGGAAAATCCTCTGAAAAAATCGCTCAAGCTATTTTTGACATAAGATAACTAGGCTACCTCGAAAGATTTACCGAAGGCTCAAACCTTTAAAATTTCCTGTAAGAAACCTAATAAAGTATTACTCTTGATGTGACCTAAAACAACCTAATTAGGGATCAAGTGTTTGAGTCCAACGCTCCGACTAGAGAGATAATCTATCGAACGAGTTTACACTATTCCAACTTCTAACTTACATAAGGCGTATAGTCTCATTGTAACCGTTCAGGGGGGGGGATGTCAAGCCGCCAGTGGCATTGACTCAGTGGAAGGACTCTCCTGGGGCAGCACCGAGATGGATACTACTCTTTCACAGTAGCCGCTCTTTTCTAAGTCTTTTTAGATTACTAGATTTTGTCCCCCCCTGAACTAGGGTTGATTCATTGTAGGGTTGATTCATGAATCAACCCTACCCCCTGAACGGTTACTTCAAGGGAGAAAAAGCGATCGGGCTATAATAAAGAAAATTTCATTTTAACTTGAGAAAATTCATTATGACAGCCACTATTGAAGACATTCGGGCAATACTAAAGGAATTGGCTCAATCCCAACAAGAGTTATCCCAATCCCAACAAGAGTTATCCCAATCCCAACAAGAGTTATCCCAAGCTCAAAAAGAAACGGATAAACAAATCAAGGAAACAGATAAGCAAATTAACAGAGTTAGTAAGCAGATTGGGGAGTTGGGCAATCGTTTAGGAGAGTTTGTCGAGTGGCAAGTACGTCCTGCGGTGGTGCGTCTGTTTCAGGAGCGGGGTATTGATGTCCATGAGTTTCACCCTGGCATTTCGGTAAAACGGGATAATGAGGGTTTAGAGATTGATCTATTGGTAGTGAATGATACGGATGCCATTTTAGTGGAGGTCAAAAGTAAGTTAACTCAAAGGGATGTGGATGAGCATTTACAACGTTTGGCGAAGTTTAAGCGGTTAATGCCTCGTTTTCGAGATGTAAAGGCCTTAGGAGCGGTGGCAGCGATGATTGTTCCCGATGAGGTGGCGAGTTACGCTTGTCGTCAGGGTTTATTTGTGTTGGTGCAGTCAGGGGAAAATGTAATAATTTTGAATGATGCAGAGTTTACGCCCCGGGTTTGGTAGGTTTAGCTTTTTCTCGAAATCTTATAGGTTCTGTGCGATCAGTTTAACTTACAATATGAGCGATCTTTGTGTCCTTTGTGTCTTTGTGGTTCGTTCCACCCCCTCGCTCTTGAGAAATATATCTTAAAATACATTTTACCCACCAAACCTGGGACAGCCGATTCCATTCCTGCCAATAATCAACGCTAAAATTATACTAAATCCCTTGAGTATAGGCTACATCACTCATCACTTGGGAGCATCTCACCTTTGCAATGAGCATAAATACTTAGTGGAAAAATAGGCTTTTCGAGGGTAATTCTTGTTTTAATTCTCCATGTACGCAGTCTTTAAAAGCCTCTATTTCGTTCCAAGACACGATTAAGAGTGGCTTT